>JAIQFZ010000228.1 GCA_020073015.1 Terriglobia bacterium
TGTTCATCACCAAAGATGGGCGCATGATCGCTCCTAATTTCTGGTGCCGATTCTTCATGGTTGACGATCAAAGCCAGTTCGTGGACCGATTCCAAGTCATTTACCGCAAGAACGATCTGATCACCATACAGATTGTGAAGAAAGCAGGATTCTCCGAGCGCACAGAAGCGGACATGACCAAAATCCTAAAGAAGAATTTCTCTCAGGATGTTCACTTTCAGTTTGAGTATGTTTCGTGCATAGCCCCGCAGATTTCGGGAAAGTATCAGATGGTCATTAATGAGATCAAAAGATAAACGAGAGGGTGGTGACATGGCAACCGTAACCGTTCAGCAAGATGTCCCCATAGTGGAGCGGAACGTCGTACTAGTAGAAGGAAAGAACAAGTCAGATTGGGACCGATTTGTCCAGGAAAGTCCAGGAGTAATCGCGTGGCACGGCTATGAATGGTCTGACATTCTGAAACGCCACCATGGCGCAGAGTTCTACCCTCTGGCTACGTATGACGGCCCGAGGATCTGCGGCATTCTGCCACTCTACAGAATCCGCACCCTCCGTGGTGAAGCGCTAATCTCGGTGCCCTATTTTGTTGCCGGCGGTATTGTTGCCGCTGAGTCCGAAGTGCAGCAGGCGCTTCTGAAGAAAGCAATCGAAATGTCCCAGCGGCTCAAAATCGCTCACATCACCTTCAAACAGTACAAAGCCAGACTTGACGGTCCGTTGTTGACGGATGACCACTATTACAATCGCGAGCTGACGCTATCTCCGGATATCAACCAGATTTGGCAGAGCATCAGTCCATTCAATCAATCCAAGATTGAAGAATCGCGAAAGTACGATCCAGACTTCGAATACCCCTCGTCGAACGTCTGGGGCTTTTACAAATTGTTGCTGCATGACCAGCACGCTGCGGGGGTTCCGTGCGTGAGTAAAGCATGGGTGCAACGGCTGTTTGACACGGGCATGTACGAGATCGCTCTTTTGAAGCACAACGGGGAGTTGGTGGCCGGCACCATGGTCAAGAAATTCCGGGACACTGTGTCATTCCCGTTCTCCTGTCTGCGGGATCAAAGCGACAAAACGGAGCTGTTTGCTTATGCCCTCTACTGGAAATTGATAACAACCTTAGCAACAACTGGCATCAGAATCGCCCATTCCGGACGTATTCCAGAAACAGATGAGACGTTTCGCTATCGACTTGGTTGGGGTGGTACAAAATACAGTTACTATTACCAGTATTATGGGCTGGGCGAAGGAAAGACTGAGTTTTCCAATAAGCGCGGCCGCAAACGACAAATCATCGAAGCTGTCTGGAAAAGGATGCCGGTCAGCGTTGCCCGCGCCATCGGACCCATTGTTGTGAGGCAATATCCTTAGTCTTTCTCGGCGCTTCAGCAACAGGGAATACACCGATGACTGATGGGTTAATTGATTTCGTGCTTCAGCATGTCGACGATGAGTGGGATCGACTGCTCAAGGAGTTCTCCCGTCTGACGCCTGCGCAGTTCTCCTGGCAGACAGCGCCGGGTGTTCACTCCATCGGCTGGCATGTCCGTCACGTGATTGAATGGCGTTATGCTCTGGTGCACGTTCTGATCTGCGAGCAGCCCAATGAAGAGGATCTTACCTGCCTGGGCTGGGAAAATGAGCCAGTGGTCCAGGGGATCTCCTCGAAACAGGGCTGGTATGAGCCGGCCTCGACTAAACAAGAGGATATTGAGTATCTAAACAGAGTGCGCGAAGTAACTAAGAGTGACATCCAGTCTCTGCACCCGTCTCGGTACTGGGAGAGGGTTAGCTTTCCATGGCGAACCAACCGGTTGCTTGACGAAGTGTTTCAAGACATACGCCACTCCTCGCTACACAGGGGGCAGGTCCGAGAAGTCAGGAAGGCGTTTGCGAGAGCGCACTCGGTCACAGCCGAGTTGGAGACGAGTTGTTCTATTTTGTCCCGGCCGATTGGGTTCAAGGAAAGGGAGGTCAGCCTTGGAACGTCAATTGATTGCCCCGTTTGACAACATCGAGAGTGCACAAGAGTACTTCGTCCTATTGGCAGAAGCCGTGCTTGAATCTGCGCAGACGGTCCAAGCCGATCTCGACGCGCAACAAGGTTCAGGATCAGCACGTCATATGGAAGCGCTTCGGTTGATCCTCTACAACCTCGAAAAACTCGGGCAACACCTGAAGACCAGCCGCCGAATCCTGAACGACCTGCGCACCCTGCGGCGCCTTTTGCACCAGGAAAGAACTCCCCAGCCCGTCGAAGTAGATACAGCTGCTTGATTCTGAACGAGATTGCAGCTCAGCCTCTCGAGGCGGGGCGAGGCTCTGTCTCCAGCGACCTTTAGCTGAGTCATCTGCTCTTGCTCACCATTTTGTCACTAAGACGCATGAAAACGGATTTCACAACTTGCGATCAGTCGCGGATAAGTACGGTCGGACCACCCTTAGCATCGCAGGAAATTAATCGCCTGGCCGGAAGTGAATTAGTCGGATTGCTCAAGGCAGGTGAATTGTCAGTCCGGCAGGTCGTGGAATCCCATCTGCAGCGGATCGAAGAGGTAAATCCCAAGCTGAACGCGGTGGTCGTGCCGCTTTTCGAGCAGGCCCGCAAAGAGGCCGACCGACTGGATTCAGCATATGCTCATCACGAAAAACTCGGTCCCCTGCACGGCATCCCGATCACGGTGAAGGAGTCGATCGAGATTGCCGGGACGCCGAGCACGCTGGGTCTGACGGACCGGATCTCGCATCGCGCGACTGCCGATGCTTTCCAGGTAACCAGGCTCAAGCAGGCGGGCGCTGTGATCCTGGGCAAGACCAATGTTTCTCTGCTGCTGAAAGCCTACGAGGCCGACAACCCGGTGTATGGCCGCACGAACAACCCTTGGAACCTTGATCGTGCGCCGGGCGGTTCCAGCGGAGGTGAAGCGGCCATCGTTGCTGCTGGCGGATCAGTTTTCGGGCTCGGGTCAGATCTAGGTGGCAGCATCCGTCTTCCCGCTCATGCCTGCGGTGTGAGTGCGCTGAGACCAACATCCGGAAGACTGACGATGTCGGGACATGCGCGAGTCACCTCGGCGCAGGGCGTGATGGTGTCTCAGCCCGCGCCCATCTCGCGTAGCGTGGCGGATCTCACGTTGGCGATGGGTGTACTGGCAGCCCCCGGGCAGGAGCAGTTCGATGCTAATGTGCCGCCCGTTCCGCTGGGCGATCCGGCACAGGTGAACAAACTCAGGGTGGCCTTTTACACCGACAATGGCATCTTGACACCAGCCCCGGCGATAAGGCGCGCCGTCTTCGACGCGGCCGCGGCACTGGCAGCGAACGGAGCGGATGTCGAGGAATGGCAACCGCCCGATTCTCCTCGAAGCCTGGGAAATCCAATTGCGACTGACTTGTGCGGATGGGTTGGCCGGTTACCGCCGCGCTCTGCGCACTAGCAAGGGAGCAAAAGTCCGACTCGCAGCAATGCCCGCAGCGATTCGGTCGGCGATGAGCTTATTAGCCGACGTAATCGGCCAGAAAAAACTCTCGGCCAGCATGCGGTTCAAACATCGATTATCGATCGAGGAGTACTTCCAGCTTCTCGGGCGACGTCGACAGTACTCCACCAAGTTCTTAGAAGCCCTCAATCAGGGCAGGTTTGACGTGATCTTGTGCCCGCCCGACGCCCTCCCCGCTCTCAGGCACGGCAGCAGCTATTACATAGGTGGCTGCGGCATCAGCTACGCAGGACTGTACACGCTGCTTGGAATGCCAGTCGGGGTAGTCGCGGGGACACGAATTCGACCCTGCGAAGAGAGTGATCGACCGGATACGCACGATGTGGTCGAGCGTGCGGCTCGTTACGTCGAGAAGGACAGCGTCGGCTTGCCAGTTGGCGTACAGGTCGCGGCGCGACACTGGCGCGAAGATGTTGTCTTGGCAACCATGGGTGTACTCGAGACTTTTTTTCGCGCACAACCAGAATTTCCCAGCCTTTCCAAAATTCCTCTTTGGAACTGAAGACCAATAGCGACACATTGTTCCTGCCCATGAGGGCCGCTCAGCAATAAAAAGGTCTTGTTTGCTGCCGCGGTTAGTGAGGTCCTAGCCCGCCACCTGTACGTACCTCTCCGGCCAGGCCGCACTGCCGCTCTCCACGTTGCATGCTGTCATCGACGAGGTCACAACTGCGTGGCCTGGCCTGTCACTTTCCTTACATAAGCGAACACGCGTGAGCGCTGCGTCGTCCTCTCAAGCGCCATTTGTAGGGTAGTATCTTTTTGTGCGGGCAGTATTGATTCAACGTAACGGACCTCCTGAAGTGCTGGAAGTTGGAGACGCGCCGCTTCCGCCGGTTTGGAAAGGTCACGTACTGGTGCGGGTCTACGCTACGAGCGTCAACCCTGTCGACTGTTATGTTCGCCAGGGTGGTCTACGACGGTTCGCGGGTGTGCCATTTCCGATTGTGCCGGGTGTGGATCTTTCCGGTGTGGTTGAGGAATGTGGCAAGTACAGGGGAAGATTTCGCCCTGGCGATGAGGTCTTTGCCTTTATTCCCCGGGGGATGGGTGCTTACGCGGAATTCGCCGCCTGCAAGGCCTCGTGGCTGACAAAGAAGCCTGTGCGCCTGAGCCATAAGGAAGCCGCCGTCCTTCCTTGCGTCGGGTTGACTGCCTTGCAGGGCCTGCGTGACAAGGCAAGGCTGAAGGCGGGCCAGAGCGTGCTGATCGTCGGTGCGTCGGGTGGCGTGGGAACGATGGCGGTGCAGATTGCCCGGGTGATGGGGGCCGAAGTGACTGCGGTGTGCAGCACAGCCAATGTTGATCTGGTGCGAAAATTGGGGGCCATATCCGTCATTGATTACACCAGACAGAACCCCCTCGAGGACTCCCGGCGATTTGACGCCGTGTTCGACTGCGTGGGCAGTTGGACGTTTTGGGCCTATCGCAATCTGCTCAAGGGCGGAGGCAGACATGTGGGTATTTCCTGCACGCGGGCAAAGCTGATCGACAGTATCCTTTCACGGCTCACGCCGGGTCGGAAATCGTTCCAATTTCACGTGCGAGCCGAAGGCCAGGACCTAGAACAACTTGCAACCTGGGTACAGCAGGGAAAGCTTAAGCCTGTCGTGAGTCACATCTACCCGCTGGCGGAGATTGCGGCGGCGCACCGGCAGTGTGAATCGCGGAGGACGGTAGGAAAGATCGCGGTGACACTCGAGTGACAGAAGTGGCTACTGGTTTGCACGGGCATCTTACCCGTTTGTTGCCTCTCACCCGCTGAGACGAACTGCCGTGGTGCGGTAAAAGTAGCCGAAGAGCAAGTTGCCACAGGGCAAAGCTGATGTTCATCAGCACGGACTGCGCTTTCGACAGTAGAAAAGCGACACCTTACGAGACTGACGATCCGCGCAATCCACGCATCATCTCGCAGGTGAGCCTCGACGACCCGGAATCGCACAGCCACAAGGTCCGGGCGATCGGCGACATCATGATCGTCAA
>JAIQFZ010000085.1 GCA_020073015.1 Terriglobia bacterium
TTCTTCGTTTCGCCGGGCGCGAGCCATCCGGTAATGAAATCTTCCGCGCCGCCCTGCGGCTGACCCTTGTCGTCGAGTTTTACGCGGACGATTTTGTATCCCGTCGGCACACTACGATTCCACGATCCGTGGAGGGCTACGAAGATGCTGTTGCGATACTCGAGCGGGAACGTCGAACCTTCATAAAAGGCGAGCCCCAGGGGAGCCGAGTGCGCCTGCATCTGCACTTTCGGCTCGATCACGCTCTGGCAGCGGTTATCCGCTGGCTTGGTGAAGTTTGGGTCGGGAACCCGATCGCCATAGCAATACGGCCAGCCGCCATCACCGCCATTCTTTCCGAGATCGACGATCACCTCCGGTGGCAGATCGTCGCCCAGCCAGTCGCGCCCGTTCACCGTGACCCAGACCGTGTCGGTCTTGGGATTCACGGCTATCCCGACCGCATTGCGCAGGCCCTTGGCAAAGATCTTCTGCCCGCTGCCGTCGAGGTTGAACTCCATCACCGCTGCCCGCCGCGGATCCTTTTCGATGCAGGCGTTGCAGCTCGATCCTGCCGAGACATACATCTTGCCGCCGTGGAACAAAATGGTGCGCGTCGAGTGTCCGCCGCTGCCGGGCAGATCGGCGAGAGCTTTCGGGTTCGTCGCCCGCAGGTTCGCCTCGTCCCAGTCATAGCGGCGAACCTTGTCGTTCTCGGCGACGTAAAGTTTGCCTTCGTAGAACGCGAGCCCGTGCGGCTCATTCAACCCATCGAGAACGGTCACCACTCGTTCCGCCTTGCCCGTCTGCTTGGCATCCGGCAGCGCAACAACCTTTCCTTCACTCGATTCGCTGACCAACAGCGCGCCGCCGGGAGTAAACGTGAGCATGCGTGGACCGTTCACCTGCGCGAACACGGCGACGTGGAAACCCTCGGGAAGCTTTAGTTGCTTGAGATCGAAGGGAGTTTTCTCGGCATGGCTAAGCAAGGTCAGCAGAAGCGTGAGGAGCGCAGAGATGTAACGTTTCATGCTTACTTGATGATTGCTACCAGCTAGAAGATGCTTGAAACACCCGGTGGAGCAGTGCCGCTAAGGCGCCGCCACCCGCGTCACCACGTCATACAGAATCTTGGGCGCGCGCCGCAGTTCTTCCACCCGCACGCGCTCGTCATTGCCGTGTTCGGCCGAGCCTTCCTCTTCGGTCGCCGTATAGGGGCTGTATCCGTAGGCGTGGATGCTGAGCGGGCGATAGCGCTGATTCTCCGTGTAGCCGCTGGTAATCCGCGGCGCAACGGGAACCGCCCCGAAATAAGCCCGCGTTACTTCGCGAATCGCAGAGTACAGGGCCGTATCGGTCGGAGACGAATTCGCCACGCGGAATTCCGCACTCTCGAGTTCGACCGTGACGTTCGGGTCGTTCACGACTCTGCGGATCGTTTCCAGGAATTCCTTGGGGTCCGCTCCCGGAAGCAGCCGCACATCGACATTCGCCCATGCTTCCGGCGGGATCACATTGGTCTGCTGCGATCCCCCCAGCATGGTCACCGTAATCGTGTCGCGCAGGAGGAAGTTGATTGATTCATCCGCGGTGGTCTACTGCTTTGCCGTTCTGCAGCAGATTCTCGCCACCCTCGTTGATGAGGAACTCGGCATTGCGCAGCAGTTCGCGCTGGTTTGCGATAAACCAGTCGGTGCCCGTACCGGCGGCTTCTTCGTCGCTGACGGCGAGAAAGATCACATCGCGGTCGAGCGCGATCTTCTCGCGCTTCAGCATGACCATCACGACCAGCTGCGCCAGACCTTCTTCCTTCATGCCCTGCGCGCCCCGGCCATATATCGATCCGTTCACCACTTCGCCGCTGAAGGGAGGCACGGTCCAATGGGTTGCGTCGCTGGTGACCACGTCCATGTGGTTCAGCAGGATGATCGGCCGCTTCGTCTGCGCCGCGCTGTGCGGCAGCACGGCCCAAAGATTGGCCCGCTCCGGCGCATATTCGAAAGCCTGGTTCTCGATTCCTTCCGCGTCCAGGATCTTCTTGAAGAATTGCGCGGCGCGCATCTCATTGCCGGGTGGATTGGTAGTGTCGAGGCGCAGATATTGCTGCATCCAATCCACCGCCTGATCCGAGCACTGCTGCATATGCTCGGCCGAGATTCGCGCCGAGGCCAGCGCCGGCGTACCCTGGTGTGCCTGAGCGCACGCCACCACATAAAGAAGAAAAAGCACGGTCCCGCATAATACGGGACGGGAATCAGTCCTCTTCAACGCGTTCCACTCCCCGGGCAAATGTCCCTGCACGCAGTTTTTATATCAGTTCCAGCCAAAATTACCCCCATCCCAGCTATACGCCATCGCATCGATAAGGTACAATATGTTTGAAAATAAAGCACTTGCACTCAGTGCCTGGAGCACGGGCATTTGGCACGCAACCTGTTTATAGAAAGACAGGCCTTTGATCGGGCTTACTTAACTGAGGCATCCGGAAGCGTCGCGTTTGCCTTCCGAATTTACGGGTTCTGACTTACATCGACGCAATCAAAATCGCGCAAAAAGCGCGCGGAGTGGAGCCCCCACTCCCACTTGGAGGAAGTTCAAATGAAAAACCGCACCATCTTCGTTCTGCTGTTGGCAGTCATCATGGCGCTCCCAGCCATCGCACAGCAGACTTCCACGTCCCAGACTTCTTCGTCCCCGGCGCAGACGACCACCAACGCGACCGGCAAAACCCCCTTGCAGCCCGACACACACGAAGGCTTCTGGGGCCGCGTAAATCCGTTCGCCCGCAAGAAATACGTACAGCGTCAAACCTCGCCGATCCGCGACCGCATCAACGAGCTCGATGAACTCACTGCTTCCAACACCAAGGCGATCAAGGACACCGACGCCCGCGCGCAGCAGGGAATCCAGCTCGCGTCCGCCAAGGCCAACGAAGCCGATCAGCACGCCATCGAAGCCGGCAGCAAGGCGCAGGCTGCCCAGCAGACCGCCGATCAGGCACACAACCGGCTGAATAATGTCGAGAAGGTCGTTACCAACATCGACCAGTACCAGCCCACCACCCAAACCGAAATTCTCTTCAAGTCCGGACAGACCGTGCTCAGCAAGAACGCCAAGGCTGCGCTCGATGAGATGGCCACTCCGCTGAAGAGCCAGCACGGCTACGTGGTCGAAGTGCAAGGCTTTTCATCCGGTCACGGACAGGTCGCGATCGCGAACTCGCAGAAGATGGCCGAGTCGGTCGTGCGCTACCTCGTCCTCAACCATGACATCCCGGTCTACCGGATTTATCTGGTGGGCATGGGCAATGCCCCGACTCCGGCGAGCACGGGCGACGCCAAGCCGAAGCGGATCACCGGCGGCCGCGTTGAAGTCAGCCTCCTGAAGAACAACCTGGAGCAGCTCGCTTCGACCAGTGCAACTCCGACGACGACCGAGCAGCCGAAATAACAGTTCGCCTCTCTTTAGGGTCAACCGAAAGCCTCCTGCGTAAAACGGGAGGCTTTCTTGTTTTTCAGAGATGGGTTTACCTTCGCAGCGGCCCAGGTTCAAGCCGTGAAGGGTGTCCTGTCGCCAGCGCCAACGTCAAGCCTGCTCCGTGCTATTCTTCCAACGCGTCATGGAAACTCTGTTCTGCTTCCGCACTTCTTCGCCGGTCGGTCCACTTTTCCTCGCCGCCTCCACGAAAGGACTCGTGCGCCTCGAATTTGAAGCGCGCATGCAGAACCTTAGTCCCAAAACAATTCAGCTTAAGGAGTCGAGACAACTCCTGGCTCCCTACCTTGATCAGCTCAACGAATACTTCGCCGGCCGCCGCCGCGAGTTTTCCATTCCTCTCGATCTCCGCGGCACAGAATTTCAGCTCAAGTGCTGGCGCGCCCTGCTTGACATCCCATATGGCGAGACGCGCAGTTACCGCGATCTGGCCCAAGCCATCGGCCACCCGAACGCATTTCGTGCGGTTGGCATGTCGAACAACCGCAATCCAGTTGCGATCGTGGTTCCGTGTCATCGCGTGATCGCTGCCGACGGCTCGCTCTGCGGTTATGGCGGCGGACTTGACATTAAACGCAAGTTGCTCGACCTGGAGTGTGCACAACTGCCCGGCAGCGCCGGCCTATTTTCTTGTTTTCCAGAAAAGATCGGCGCATAATCGCGCTCATTCTTGGGGTGTGGGCCCATGTTGCCGCGTTTCGACTATTCGGTTTCGGTCCCGGTGTCGGTCGACGCAGCCTTTCACGCCTTCCAGGACCTCGATCGCCTGCTTCATCGCGGGATCTACGAAGAAGCTTCGTTCGTCGAAGGCCAGCCCTGGCACGTCGGCAGCCGCCTGCGCTATGTCGTGATCAAGCCGGTCAAGGCGACGATCACCGCGGTGGTCAATTCCCTGAGCGCCCCCCGTGCGATCACCCTGCTCAACCATGCCCTCGGCATCACCGCCGAACAGCAAGTCACCTTCGGCCCGGACCTCGAGGGCGGCACGCGCGTGCGCATGACATTGGTATGTGTCGGCGAGCCGACCGAACTGCCTGAAAACGTCATTCAAGAGGCAGTTACCTTTCTCGTGAAAGACGCCCTCGACACGGTGGTTGCACTCTGCAACCGGCTGCAAGGTTCTTCCCCCACGGGACGGTGATCGCGCAAGTCGTTATCCGGATTCCTGTACACTATCCTGCCATGGCAAGCCGAACGTCCGCATTCGCACTTCTCCTGATTCTCTGCGCGGTCTCCGCGACTGCTCGCGTGCAAACCGGTTTCCTCGACCGTACGGTCAGCATTTCCGGCAGAAGCTATCGCTACCAGGTCTACATTCCGGCAGATTTTCGCTCGAAGAAATCCTGGCCCGTCATGCTCTTTCTCCACGGTGCCGGCGAGCGCGGGTCCGATGGCTTGCTGCAGACCGACGTCGGCCTACCCCACGCCATCCGCCAAAATGCGTCGCGGTTTCCTTTTGTCGTCGTGATCCCCCAGTGCAACCAGGACAAGACCTGGGGCGAACCTGAAATGCGAGCGCAAGCCCTGGCCGCGCTCGACGCTTCCATCAGCGAATTCCACGGCGACCGCAACCATATCTATCTGACCGGTCTTTCCATGGGCGGATTCGGCACCTGGGAAATCGCCGCCGCTAATCCCGGACGCTTCGCCGCCCTCGTGCCGATTTGCTCGGGCGTGCGTCCGCTGAAAGATTGGCCGGAGCTGAAAGTGAAGGTCTCCGACGCTTCGAAAGCGGCCGACCCCTACGCCGAAGTCGCCCGCCGCATCGGCCACACTCCGGTCTGGATGTTCCACGGGGATGCCGATCAATCCGTACCTGTCGAGGAGTCGCGCCACATGGCCGAGGCACTCAAGGCAGCTAACGCGGAATTCAAGTACACGGAATATCCCGGCGTGAATCACAATTCCTGGGACAAGGCCTACGCCGAGCCAGAGTTGGTGCCCTGGCTGCTCGCACACAAGCTACCGCGCTAGTAGTGAGGACGCCACCGCGCGGGGTCTTTCGCGAGATTTTGGGTGGCGCAGCGCTTCAGCGCTGCGGTAAAGTGCTCCATTCCGATTGGGGCTTTAGCCCCTGAGGTTCTGGGTTTTGGTTCTGCCCGCAGACTGTTGATGTCTTCGCCATCGTGAGCACCTCGAACCCTCCATCCCCGACCTCTAGCCTCTGCAAAGCCAGCCTCTTCTACTTTGTCTTCGTCATGTTTTCCTACACCACCGGAGGCCCCTTCGGCCTGGAAACGATGGTGATCACCAGCGGTCCCGGCATGACCCTGCTCTACCACCTGCTCATCCCGTTCTTCTGGTGTATCCCGGTCTCGCTTGTCTCCGCCGAACTCACCACCGCCATGCCAGTCGAGGGCGGCTTCTACCGGTGGAGCCGCGCCGCTTTCGGAGACTTCTGGGGATTCCTTGCCGGATGGTGGAACTGGTCCGCTTCCTTCCTGCTCGGCGGTTCCTACGCCGTGCTCTTCGCTGACTACCTCACCTACTACTTCCCGCAGATTGTCGGCTGGAAACACTGGCTGGTTTCGTTTCTTCTGATCGCGCTCATCACCTGGCTCAACATTCGCGGTATCCAGATGGTCGGCAAGGCCGCTACCGCCTTCGAAATCTTTATCTTCATTCCCGTGATTGCCATGATCGTTCTTGGCCTGGCCAAGTGGCATCACAACCCCTTCGTGCCCTTTGTGCCGCCAAACCAGCCTTTTTCAAAAGTTTTCGGAGTGGGCCTGGCACTCGGACTCTGGCTCTATTCGGGATATGAACAGCTCTCGACCGTCGCCGAGGAAGTCGAGAATCCGCAGCGCAGTTATCCCCGGGCCCTGGCGCTCGTGGTGCCGCTTTCCATGGCAGCCTACTTCCTGCCGACCTTCGCGGCCCTGGCGGCGCTTGGCGACTGGCAGAACTGGAAGGACGGATACTTCTCCAACGCCGCACAGCTCATCGGCGGCCCCTGGCTCGGCAACCTGATGACCGCGGCCGCCGTGGTCGGGAGCGTCGCGCTGCTGAACAGCACCGTGCTCACCACCACGCGCATGCCCTTCGCGCTCGCCGAAGATGGCTACCTTCCCCCTTTTCTGACCCGCAAGCATCCGCGCTACGGCACGCCGTGGATCGCTATCCTGATCTCGGCCGCTTTTTACGCCTCGCTCGCTCGGTACACCCTCGGCCAGTTGATCAGCATCTATATTTGGCTGCGCGCTGCGACGACGGTAATGACCGTGCTCTCAGCCTGGGGCATGCGCCGTAAGCATCCGCTGCTTCCCCGCACTTTCAAAATCCCCGGCGGCAACCTCGGACTCGTCTACGTCATCGCCATGCCGCTCGCCATGACCTACGTGGCCTTGCGCTACAGCCCGGTTGCCTTGCTCGGGGGTTTGTTGACGCTGGCCGCCGGCCCGGTGGTTTACGTTGTCGTGAAATGGTTCGCGAAGCGCGCCGCGCAACGGACTGCCAATGCAAGGTAAACAACCAACAACGGAAAGCCGTCGAAAGTTCTTGCGCAGTCTCGCCCTCAGCCCAGTGCTCGCCAATCCTGCGCTCATTGCTCTCGAAAGCAATGCATTCTTCCCGCAACCTGTAAAATCAGTTCGATCTGTCGAGGATCACGTGCGACCCACGATTCAGCAACTCAGGCGGCAAATTCGCGACCGCACCATCTCGCCCGTCGAACTCACTCGCGATTGCCTCGCGCGCATCGAAAACCTCAACCCGAAACTCAACGCCTTCATTACTGTCCTCGTCGACTCCGCTCTCGATCAGGCCCGCCGAGCCGAGCAGGAAATCCAGCTTGGCAACTACCGCGGCCCGCTCCACGGCATCCCCATCGGACTCAAAGACATTCTCGATACTGCCGGCGTCCGCACCACCGCCGCCAGCGCCCAATACAAGGACCGCATCCCCGCCGAAGACGCGGAAGTCGTCTGCCGCCTGCGCGCCGCCGGGGCCATCATTCTCGGCAAACAGAACCTGCACGAATTCGCTTATGGCGGCAGTTCGTTGATCAGCTTCTTCGGAGAGATCCACAATCCGTGGGATGTAACGCGGCTTACCGGTGGCTCCTCGGGTGGCTCCGCCGCGTCGGTCGCTACCGGCTTGGGTTTTGCCGCGATCGGCACTGACACGGCCGGATCCATCCGCCTGCCGGCTGCCTATTGTGGCGTGGTCGGACTGAAGCCTACTCACGGTCGCGTCAGCGCCCGGGGAGTGGTACCTCTCTCATGGTCGTACGATCACGTCGGCCCGATTACCAACTCTGTGTACGACGCAGCGCTGATGCTTCAGGTACTCGCGGGCTACGACTCGGGCGATCCCGCCAGCGTGGACGTACCCGTGCCTGATTTTACTTCGCGCCTCGACAACCTTCCCCCCAAGCTGCACATCGGCGTGCCGCGGGGGTTTTTCTTCGACGAACTAAACCCAGAAATCGCCGCCGCCATCGAAAAGACAATCCAGGTTTTCCGCGATCTCCACGCCGAGATTCACGACGATGTGAAACTCGAAGTCTCTACCGACCGCACGCTCGCGAGCGCCGAAGCCTATGCCTTTCATCAGCCGCTCGTGGCTCGCTCACCGGAACTCTACCAACCGGCAACGCTCACCCGCATCAAGTCGGGCGAGAGCATTGCCGCCGCCGATGCCTTGCGCGCGAGCCGTGACCTCCAGGCCCACCGTCACGCAATCCGAAACATATTCGACGAAGTCGATCTCCTGCTCACACCCACCGTGCCCATCCCGCCGCCGAACATCAAAGAACTCAGCGAGCATCCAGACCAGCTCCGCCCGCAAGAGCTGATCATGCTCCGGAACACGCGCCCGTTCAACGTCTGGGGAATCCCCGCCATCTCGGTACCGTGCGGCGTCACAAAAGATGGCCTGCCGATCGGTGTGCAACTAGCCGCCGCGCCGTGGAAAGAAGAGATCGTGCTCCAGGCGGCCCAAGCCTACGAGCAGACGACCGACTGGCACAAGAAGAGTCCGATCCCATCGGGGATCGCGTAGGGACAGCCGCCCTCGGCTGTCCGGCCGAGCGAAGCTCCGCAAGCGATTGTGTAGGGCGGGCACTCCTGCCCGCCAACACAGCCTGCTGGAGCATCGGTGCCGCAATCTCAGACGACGGTCAGGGAGACAATCGAGACAATGTCACTCGGGATCACACCAGCGCAACCTTCTTAATCTTGCGCCCGAGTCGAACGGTCAATATGACGCCAACTTGAGCCTTGACGACCGGCATAGTCGTCTTCATGCCATCCACGCTGACTGCACCTTCTTTGATCTTCCGGTCCGCTTCGCTCGTCGAGGCGGCAAATCCGATCCTGACCAGCACTTTCGCCAGGCGCACGCCGTCACCTTCGCGATTCGCAACCTCGGCAAAAGCAACGGATTCCGTTTCGATCTCTTCCGGCACCTGATCCTTCTGAAACTGCTTCGCCCAATCGTCCGCCGCCTTCGTCGCCGCTTCCGCCGAATGGAAATCCGCCACAATCGTTCGCGCCAGCTCCTTCTTCAGCGCCATCGGATGCGCCTTCCCGCTCGCGGCATCCGCCTTCATCGCCGCGATCTGCTCCGACCGCACATCCGTCAGCAACTCGTAATACCGCCACATCATGTGGTCGGAAATCGACATGACTTTCCCGTACATCTCGAGCGGCGGCTCGTGAATGCCGATCGCGTTCCCCAGCGACTTCGACATCTTGTTGATGCCGTCGAGCCCTTCGAGAATCGGTGTGGTCAGCACCACCTGCGATTCCTGTCCATACGCACGCTGCAGTTCGCGTCCAACCAGCAGATTGAACTTCTGGTCCGTGCCGCCCAATTCGACGTCCGCTTCGAGCGCCACCGAGTCGTATCCCTGCGCCAGCGGATACAGCAACTCATGCATGGCAATCGGCTTCTCTTCCTGAAAGCGTTTGTGAAACTCTTCGCGCTCGAGCATTTGCGAAAGTGTGTACTTCGCCGTCAGCCGGATGAAGTCCTCGGCAGAGAACTTCGAGAACCAGCGGCTGTTGAAGTCGACAACTGTCTTCACTGAGCTCAGAATCTTGAAGACCTGCGCCTTGTAGGTCTCGGCGTTCTGCTCAATCTGTTCGCGCGAAAGCGGTGGACGCGTGGCCGAGCGTCCCGTGGGGTCACCGATCATGCCGGTGAAATCGCCGATCAGAAAAATGACGGTGTGCCCGAGATCCTGAAAATGTTTCAGCTTGCGCAACAGGACGGTGTGTCCCAAATGCAGATCGGGTGCGGTCGGATCAAATCCTGCCTTGACCCGCAGCGGCTTGCCCGAAGCTCGCGAGCGTTCAAGCTTCGCCCGCAGCTCCGACTCCTTAACAATCTCGGCCGCGCCCTTCTTGATGTAAGCCAGTTGTTCGTCAACCGGTGGAAAGTTAGCCATGCGTTTCGATTATAACGACCCTCACCGCTGAAGCATCGGTAGAACCCTGCTGGCCTGCACAAAGTCGCTGACGATTTTCACCACAGAGACACAGAGCCACAGAGGGAGACTCGAAATGGTTTTCTCCCTGCCTCTGTGTCTCTGTGGTGAGGAAGCCTTCAAGAAGCGACGCGCCGATAAAAGCTCAACCCGGCATCTCCCTGTTCCAACTTGCGGTACCGTCGCAACGCTCCAAATTCCTCTCCCGGGTCGAATCTTTTCTCGTGCTCGGCAATCACCACACTTGAATCACGCAACAACTTCAATCCAGCCAAAGCCTCCAAAGTCCGCGCATACTCTTCCCGCAAACGGTACGGTGGGTCGAGGAACACAAAATCTGCCACCACCCCAGCCGCCTCCCATTGCCGCAAGGCTTTCCCCACCTCGCCCTTCACGAACTGGGCCCCGCCCGCAATCCCTAGCGACCGCAGATTCTCCGCGATCAGTTCCGCCGCTGCCTTGGACGAATCAACGAAATAGACCGAAGCAGCTCCACGGCTCAGCGCCTCAATCCCTACTGCGCCTGTCCCGGCATACAAATCGAGCCAAATTGTCCCCGTCAGCGCCGCGGGATCACCCGCGCACAGCACGTTAAACAGCGTCTCCCGCAGTCGGTCCGCAGTCGGGCGAATATCCATCCCGCGCAACGACCGCAGCGGCCGGCTTCGATATTGTCCCGCAATCACTCTCATCGTCGTGTGTGGCGCGGGCATTCCTGCCCGCGTAACACGTGCAGGGGCCAAAGCTTCTGCGCCGGTTTCTCCCGCCCTAGCCCTTTCGATTCGCCTTTTCGCAACTTCCGGCCTTCCACCAGTGTCTAAGTAGATAGAATACTGGTAGGCGTATCCATGCGCAGCTGGTCCATCCCGGTCGGACGTCTATTCGGAATTGAAATCCGCATCCATCTGACGTTCCTATTCCTGCTGGTGTTCGTCTGGAGCACCGTTGCGACCCAGGATGCCACCGCGGCGCTGCGCGCCTTCGGCTTGGTCGGCATCATTTTCGGCAGCGTGATCCTGCACGAACTGGGCCATGCCCTGGTTGCCCGCGGTTCCGGCGTTCCGGCCAAAGGCATTATCCTGCTGCCCATCGGCGGCATCACGATCCTCGACGAAGCCCATGCTCTCCCAGATCCGATCGACGCCTGGAAGCGCGACATCCGCATTGCCATTGCCGGGCCAGTGGTAAATCTCGCAATCGCCGGAATCTCTGCACTGATTCTGCTCAGCATCGCGCCCGGCGTTTCGCTCACGGCGAAGCCTCTGCTGCATTGGAGCGCCTTGCTGCGCAGCCTGGTCTGGGCGAATGTCTACCTCGGATTGTTCAACCTGCTGCCTGCCTATCCTATGGACGGCGGCCGCGTGCTGCGGGCGCTGTTTACCCGGCGGATGGACCTGGTGCAGGCGACCCAGCGCGCCGTGCGCATCGGCAATGTCTTTTCCATCCTGATGATCATGGTCGGAATGCTGATCAGCATGGGCGCTGGGGCGCGATGGAACGGCTATTGGCTGATGATGGTGGGCTTCTTTCTTTTTACCGGCGCACAACTCGAAGAACGTTCGGCGATGTTCCAGTCTGTGCTGCAGAGAGTGCGCCTGGAAGAGGTCATGCTTACCGATTTCGCTACGCTTTCACCGGCCGACACGCTTGAGGACGCGCTCGAAAAGGCCGTGCACACGCTGCAGGACGACTTCCCGGTTGTGCGCGGCGGCGACATGGTAGGCGTCATCTCGAAACAAAAAATTCTCGATGCCTTGCGCGCGGAAGGCAACGGTTACGTGCAGGCCGCCATGAACCGGATCTTCGACGTCGCCTCGAAGCAGGAATCGCTCGCGTCCGCCTTCCGCAAACTCGCATCCCGCAACCTGAGCATTATTCCGGTCGTCGACGAGCAGCACCTGGTGGGAATCGTGACGCTGCAGAACCTGATGCACTCGATGGCGCTGCTCGCCGAAAGCCGCAAGTTGCGCAGAGAAGCGTTGGATTCGTAGCCTGTAACTCGCGGCAACTGCAGATCCCTCGCTCCGCTCGGGATGACAATCCGGAGTAGAGATGCGATCCCCAAACTACGAACTACTGGCTCTTGCGTAGACTTCTTGCGCTGCACGCACGGCTGAGCCGAACTCGACTGCTTTCCCTGTGACTGCTGCCGTCACGTGTTCGAGCGCGGCTAAAACTCCGACTGTGTCCATGTAATCGTAGTAGCCGAGATGGGCGATGCGGAAGAGCTGGCCTTTCATTTCGGCCTGTCCGTTGGCGACGACGGCTCCAAATTTCTCGCGGAAGTGCTTCACGATCGTCGACGAATCGATGCCTGTGGGCGAAGCGACTGCCGTCAGTGCTGCGGCGGGCGATTTGGGCGTAAACAGTTTGTAGCCGAGCGCCTCGACTCCCGCGCGGGTCATGGCGGCGCACATCTCGGCGTTGGCGACGAGCGCGTCGCGTCCTGCCGTCAGGTTGCCTTCGCCCATTTGGCGAATGTAGTCGAGCGCTGCTGCCAGGCCTGCGAACAGCGAAGTTGCCGGCGTGTACGAGGTCTCTCCCTTCTGCGCTGCTTTGCGTTCTTTTCGCAGATCGAAGTAGTAGCGCGGAGATTTCGTCTGCTCCATACGCTGCCATGCTCGCTCGCTGACCGCGCCATAGGCCAGGCCGGGTGGAATCATGAGTGCTTTCTGCGATCCACCAATGATGATGTCGATTCCCCAGCCATCGACGTCGAAACGCGTGGTGCCGAGACCGGTGATGCCATCGACGACGAGCAAAGTGTCAGGCAGCGCGCGCACGAGCTTCGATATTCCCTCGACATCGTGCCGCGCGCCGGTCGAGCTTTCCGTGGCTTGCACGTAGACGCAGCGAATGTCGGGCTTCAGCTTGGCGCGCACTTCGTCGACCGGAATTGTCTCGCCATAAGGAGCAGTTACGGTTTCGATCGCACATCCGAAGGCCTTGGCCAGCGATACCCAGCGCTCGCCGAACTTGCCCGCCGTCAGCACCAGCACCTTGTCGCCCGGCGAAGTCAGGTTGGTGAGCGACGCTTCCATAAAGCCTGTGCCCGACGAAGTCAGGACAAGCACGTCGTTCTTCGTGCCAATGAATTCTTTCAGGTCAGCGAGCACGCGCGAAAATAACGCGCGGAAATCGGCGGTGCGATGGTGCGCGCCGTAGGCAGCCATCGCGTTCTGCGCCGCGGGGAGAAGAGGAGTCGGGCCGGGAGTGAACAGCCTGTTTTTCTTGAGCATGCGAATAAATCAGAATATGCGAAGCAAGCGGATTTCGGAAGCGGGTGTAAGGAAACTGTGCAGACGCCGACGGGTCACGGTCGGGGTAAGATAGAGTCCGCCAGAGAGCAAGAACTACTAAGCGAGGGTGGGACATGTTCATCTTGAGACTGACTCTCTACACGTGCGCTTTCTATTTGGGGATGGGCCTTCTGCTCCAGGCTGGCGTGCTGGCGGTTTCTTGGAAGGGAGGCTTCAGTATCTTTTTCAGCGGATTGAGCGGCATTGTGGTTTTTGCCAGCTTCTTCGGCGTCCTGTGGCTTCTTTCGTTTGGCTTGGCATTCCGGTTTGTTTTCCCAAACGTTTGGTCGAGGTTCGTCGGGTAGCGCGAATTGTGCAGCGTTCTATAATCCTCCCATGCCTCTCATCGACCAGATCCAGAAAGATATTGTTGCTGCCATGAAGGCGCGCGAGGAGCAGCGTCTCTCCACCCTGCGCATGGTCAAGACCGCGCTCAAGAACAAAGAGATCGACAAGATGGCGCCGCTCGACGACAAGGAGTCGCAGCAGGTGCTCTCCACGCTCATCAAGCAGCGCAAGGACTCGATCGAGCAGTTCACCAAGGGCGGACGCCAGGAGATGGCCGACAAGGAAGCCGCCGAAATCAAGCTGATCGAAACTTACCTGCCCAAGGCCGCCGGGGAAGAAGAGATTGTGTCCGGAGTGAAGGCCGCGATCGCCGAGATGACTCCCGCGCCAACCATGAAAGACATGGGTACAGTGATGAAGGCCGCCATGGCCCGCTTCGCCACCGCTGGAATGCGAGTGGATGGGAAGGTGGTTAGCGAGGCGGTGAAGAAAGAGTTGGCTACGTAGGGGCGGACGCATTCGTCCGCCCCGTCGAGCCGAAGCCTAGCTGCGCTCGGCTGCCCGGACGAATGCGTCCGGGCCTACGTGCTTCGTGGTGGTTCGTATGGGTTTGGGAAGGGGCGATGCAACGCCCAGCGATATTCTTGCCAAGCACGAGCCAGTCCGCGTCGGACTGGATTCTCGAGAACATACAGGATCTTTGCATTGATATCTTCCGCGGACCGCAACACGCGGTCGAACGACTCTTCCTGCCATATAGCGCCGTGGCACTCAAGCCGTTGGTTGATCTTGCGTGCGGACGCCCCCTTGATGGCCTTCATGATTTCGAAGAGCGGCATTACTCTTTGTCGCTGCTTATCGATTCCAGGTGTGAGCACCAAGTGCGCGTGGTCGGGCATGACCACGGCCACGTCCAAGTGATATCGAACGGTGTCGTCATGGCGAATTGATTCGAGTACGATGTCGCGAGCGCACTCCGGCAAGATCCATCGACCCTTGGTGACGAACGTGACAAAGTGCCGCTTACCATCTCGTTGCAGATGAGGCAGGTTGCGCCGGTAGAAGGTCATGGGCCCTTCGAATAACCACGTAGGGGCGGACGCATTCGTCCGCCCCTACGCACGGAAGACTGTAGCGATCTAATTCGAAATTAGAAAATCGACAAAACGATGTCAGTGACATTTGGACATGCGTCTTGTAAGGTTTTCGGCACGGCTGGCCCGGACGAATGCGTCCGGGCCTACGCGATTTGCGCTACGACGGTGTCGCTACTTGGTGCGCTGCAGCTCCCGGTAGGCCTCGCTCTTGCCGATCCCACGCTCTTTGGCGACTTTTTTCAGTGCGGATTTTTCGTCTACCTTCTCTTCAGCCATGATCTTTTTGACGCGCTGGGCGACACTTACCTCCGAGCTCGCAGTTCGCGGCACGGAGCCGTCCTCCTTAGCGATCAGCAGCGTGATTTCGCCCTTCACTTCTCCTCGGGACTTCAGCTGGTCGAGAACGTCTTTGGCTCGTCCGCGGAGGAATTCTTCGTGGAGCTTCGTCACCTCGCGCGCTACCACTACGTGACGATCTTCCCCCAGCACTTCGACAACATCGGCTAGCGTCTCCAGCAGGCGGTGCGGGGCTTCGTAGAACACCTGCGTTCTTGGCGACTCGCGGACACTCTCCAGCAACTTCCGTCGCTGTCCGGATTTGGCGGGGAGGAAGCCGCTGAAACGGAAGGAGTCAGTGGGCAGGCCGCTGGCTACCAACGCGGCCAGGAACGCCGATGCGCCGGGGATCGGGACGACCGGGACGTGATGGCGGATGGCGAGCGCGATCAGGCGGAAGCCGGGGTCGGAGATGCCGGGCATGCCGGCGTCGCTGACGAGCGCGATTTTGGCGCCGCTTTCGAGGTCCACGATCAGTTCGGCGGCCTTGGTCATTTCGTTGTGTTCGTGGTAGCTGACAGTGCGCGTCTGGATGCCGTAATGGCTGAGGAGTTTTAGCGTCTGGCGAGTGTCCTCGCAGGCGATCATGTCCACTTCTTTCAGCACGCGCAGGGCTCGGAGCGTGATGTCTTCCAGGTTGCCGATGGGGGTGGCGACCAGGTAGAGAGACGATCCGGGGCCGAGTGTGCCGCGGTCGTTGGTGGTTTCGGGTTGGGCTACCGCCTGCATGAGGCAAGTCTAGCAAGAACCCGTGGTCCTGGTCGGTGATCCTTTGCCCTCCGTGTAATTTGCGCTCTCGGCGGCTTGGAGATGGCGTTCCCCGAACCAGTTCGGTCAACTCTCCACTTCGCTTTTTATTCGCTTCGTGCTAAACTGACCGAAACTGATGTGACAGCCCGCACTTAATCACTCCAGCCGGCGGGTGTAGGCTACGGGAGATTCATACCCGCAAATTCGCGAAACCAGGTTCAGGAAAACCAGTTCAGGAGCAGCCATGATGGCCGACGAGCGCAGCAAGGCAATTGATCTCGCACTTTCACAGATTGAAAAGCAGTTTGGCAAAGGTTCCATCATGCGGCTGGGGTCGAAGGAAGCCATCGTTCCGATCGCGGTGATTCCGACGGGTGCGATTTCGTTCGATGCCGCGCTGGGTGTAGGCGGCTTTCCGCGCGGGCGGGTAGTCGAAATTTTCGGGCCGGAATCTTCGGGCAAGACGACCATCGCGCTCCAGGTTATCGCCGAAGCCCAGAAGACCGGAGGCATGGCGGCGTTCGTGGATGCGGAGCACGCGCTCGATCCGGGATATGCCAAGAAGCTGGGCGTGGATGTCGACAACCTCCTCGTTTCGCAGCCGGACTACGGCGAGCAGGCACTGGAAATCACGGAGGCGCTGGTGCGCTCGAATGCGATTGACGTGCTGGTGGTCGACTCGGTTGCGGCGCTCGTTCCCAAGGCGGAACTCGACGGCGAAATGGGGGATAGCCACATGGGCCTGCAGGCTCGGCTGATGTCGCAGGCACTGCGCAAACTGACCGGGACGGTGGCGAAGTCGCGCACCTGCCTGATCTTCATCAACC
>JAIQFZ010000007.1 GCA_020073015.1 Terriglobia bacterium
GTCCCACGGGTGGGCGAGTGCGTGGCTCACCGCTATGGCGGGCCGCTATTCATCCGAGATAAGAACCGGATGCGCTAATCAGCGCCCGTCCGGGTCTGTGCGGGGGGCAGCCAGCAATGGCTGTCCCTACCGCGATCAATAGCTACCCTCAGATGAGGCGTGAGCTTTCGGCAGGACTGCATGACTTACCTGGAGGGTCACCAGGCCTACGAAGGGGTACTTTGCACTCCGCGAACGATGTAGTCAGGCCGGGGCGTGTCGGGACACCGCTGTCAAGAGCGCGTCTGTCAGACTGCACCTGGGAAGGCCGAACCTTGACAGATGTGCGTTCGCTGGGTATTAAAGACTTTATGAGTTGGGCATGTCCGCGCTGTGATCGGACCTTTCGTCAGGTCAATCAACGTCACGCGTGCGGGGTCGGCAGCGCTGCTACCTTGCTTAAAAACAGGCCACCGGCACTTGCCGATCTCTACCGGAGACTCGAGACCACCGTAAGGGGCTTTGGCGACGTGGAGGTAGTCACACGTAACCGGTACGCGCTGTTCCGGACGACACGCATCTTTGCGGACCTGACGGTCATGCGGGATGCGCTGCGCGTGGTGATTCACCTCGGTCGCAAGGCCGGCGCACCGTACTTCATCAAAATCGGGCGAAGCGGCAACCGCGTCTCACACGTCGTCCTTGTCCGAACCGCCAAGGACCTACGCACGATCATTCCGTTCTTGCGTGAAGCGTTCGACCTCGCCGTGAGTGAAGAGTCATAAAACCTACTCCTCTGTTCACACGTGCACCGCAGCGGTCGGTTCTCAGCAGACACCTCGGAGCGTTAACTGTTGTAAACAGGCGTGGCTGTTGAAATAGGAACCAAAGCAGTAATTTCAGCGAATTCGAGCGTCTACGGCGAACGAACATTCAATAACTTACGAACAAATTTCGTTGTTGAAATTCCCTGGAAAGAGTTTTTCAACAGCCACAGGCGTTTGCCCTCACAACCAGACGGGTGGCCCAGATCTCTGGCACACGCAAGTCAGAACCGGGGGGTGGCCCACGTCTCGCGTTTTCGAGACGTTGGATGTGTCCGCAGTAGAACACCTTGACAATAAAGTCCGCCGCATTGTGACGCACGTCCTTGACGTTCCTGCAGCCCAGAGATAACATATCGACAATCTCTATAGCTCAAGCGCGGTTTGAAAACTGCACCCTCGACCCGAAGCTCAGGCGTCGTTCGAGGGAAAAGGGGCCAAATAGGGCCCCTCGCCCACGAATTCCGCGCATTAAGCTCTTTGAAATCTAGATTTTGCCAGCGATCGCAAAGGTTAACTGATTGATTCTAAAGGATCGCCAATCCTGGCGTGCCAGGTAAGTCCTTTGTTGTCTAGATTTTGCCTGTAACTTCTTTGCGCTCTAGATTTTGGAGTGTTTTGACCCCCTAACTCCATGATTCCAAAAGACCGGAGGGGGGTACCCACTATACTAACTAGTCAAGATACCAACTAGTAAATAGACGCAAGAACCAGGGACCGCCGCAGAGTTAGTTTGGACTTAGTACCGCAGATACCCGATCCCCACGCGCATGTGGTGCAGCAGGCTGTCAGGCATAGTCATCGCGATCGTTAGCCCCAAAACGGCATGCACGATTCCGATCGGGTAGATGGAACGATACCGCCGGAACATCTCGCAGCAGAACAACCCGCCCACCAAGGTGAAAGTCGTGAGGATGGGACTCGGTAAGTGGGCCGCCGCAAACAACGTGGCGGTGGTCCAAACCGCCGTCGAACTTCCAAACAGTTCCTCGCAGCGTGTAAAGAAGAACGATTGCAGCATGAATTCCTGGACCAGCGCCCATACCATGTACTGCCACGCTAAGTGCAGGCTGGGCCACGTGGGGTTCGCTGGAATCTGGCCTCCTGCCCCTCGCACGGCAAACACCAGAACCACAGCGGTTGCAAAGCTCGCCGCCAGAATCAGGCCCGCTCCGAAGCCGGTTGGCAGTCCCAGGCCCAGTCGCTGAATCGACGGCCGGTCCACTGCAGCAAATACGAGAACGGTAACGGCAGTCACGAAGACCCACTTGTTCTGCCATGCCAGCCCCGACGACCATAACGCACGTTCCATGAATCCATACGCAATAATCAACTGGAACCATGCGAAGGGGCGACGATACGCCTCCGGAACCTCCCAAGCGCGGAACCAGATACCCACCCTGGGCATCGGCATGCTCGGAGCTGCCCCACCCTCAAAAGTTTTCGACTGAACCGCCATGGCTTGAATCTCTATATAGAGGGGAGAAATGGACGCCCAACAGAAGCAGAGAGTGGTGATTGTGGGGGCCGGCTTCGGAGGCTTGACGGCAGCGCGCCGCATCGCCCGGCTGCCCGTCCAAGTCACGGTCGTCGACCGGAAAAACCATCACACCTTCCAACCTCTGCTCTACCAGGTAGCCACCGCCGGCCTATCGCCGGGCGAAATCGCCGCTCCCATCCGCTGGATATTAAGAACCTCTTCCAATGTTGAAGTGTTGCTTGAAGAAGTGCTCGATTTCAACCTGGAGCAAAAAAAGGTCATCACGAAGGACCAGACCCTGGACTACGACTATCTCATACTCGCCTCCGGCGCGACTCACGCTTACTTCGGTCACCCGGAGTGGGAGCCCCTCGCCCCTGGCCTGAAGACCATCGAAGACGCCCTCGAGATCCGCCGCCGCGTCCTGCTGGCTTTCGAACTGGCGGAGCGGCGTGCCGCCAGTGGGCAGGGAGAGATGCCGCTCAACTTCGTGGTCATCGGAGGTGGCCCCACCGGCGTTGAACTGGCAGGGACGCTGGCGGAAATCGCCCGCCACGCCCTGAAACACGAGTTCCGAGCCATCCGGCCCGAACAAACTCGCATCCTGCTCATCGAGGGCAGCCATAGGGTATTAGGCACCTATTCCGAAGAACTGTCCCAGAAGGCCAAAGAGCAGTTGGAACGCCTCGGGGTCGAAGTGCGGACGTCCAACCTGGTGACTCGCATTGAGCCGGGCGCGGTCGTCATTGGCGAGGAGAGGATCCCAGCCCAAGTAGTCCTGTGGGCCGCAGGCGTCGCAGCCTCGCCCTTGGGCCGCCGGTTAGGCGTTCCCATCGACCGTGCCGGGCGCGTGCTCGTCCAACCCGACCTGAGTATCCCCGGCCATCAGGAGGTCTTCGTCATTGGGGACCTGGCGGCTCTGGCGGACGAGAGCGGCAAGATGCTCCCGGGCGTGGCTCCCGTGGCCATCCAGCAAGGCGAGTATGTGGCCAAGACGATCGCCCGCGACCTGGAACATCAGCCCCGACGCAGTTTCCATTACCACGACAAGGGCAGCTTGGCCACGATCGGCCGCGCCGCCGGCGTCGCCCAGTTCGGCAATCTCAAGCTTTCCGGTTACTTTGCCTGGCTGGCATGGCTGTTCATCCACATTTTTTTTCTGATCGGTTTTCGTAATCGCCTGCTCGTCATGATCCAATGGGCGTGGTCGTATCTCACCTACGAGCGGGGCGCGCGCCTCATCACCGGGAGCAACCAATTGCCAGGATGGACTGAGCCGCCGGAGAAAGCCGCCGAGACAGACATTCCCGCGGGCCAGTCACGGGGATGATCACCCGTCCTCCCTGCCGATATAATCAGAATGTCTTGAAACGCGCGGTTGTCCTCATCCTTACTGTGCCCTTGCTCCTTGTGGCATACCTTTATGCCCAAGGGAGACCCGCCTCTGGCCGGACGCTGGTCGTTGTTCCCTTCGAAAACACTTCTCCCACACCCGGCTTGGAATGGCTGAGCGAGGCCTTTCCCGAGGCTTTCCACCAGCAGCTCAATTCTCCCGTTGTGTATGTGGCCAGCCGCGACGAGCGGCTGCGCGCTTACGATCGCCAGGGCATCCCGGCAAATCTGCATCCTTCGCGCGCAACGCTCTACCGTCTGGCCGAGCAGATGGATGTCGACTACGCGGTGCTGGGGTCGTACAGCTATGACGGCGTGCATCTAACTGCCACCGCCCAGTTACTCGATATGCGCGCTCAGAAGCTGCTGCCGGCAGCGACCGAAACCGGACCGCTCACCGATCTCGGCAACCTGCAATCCGCGCTTGCCTGGGATCTGCTTCGCTTGATCCGCACCGATTTCTCCCTGCCCAAAGAGAAATACGTGGCCAGCGTTTCTCCCGAACGCTTAGACGCCCTTGAGAACTACATCCGCGGCATGCTCGCCGTCAGTGGGGAAGAAAAAGTGCAGTACTACAAAGAGGCCGTCCGGCTCAACCCCGCATATCCCGAAGCATGGCTCGAGTTAGGCAAGACCTACTTCGCCCAGCACACCTACGAACCCGCGATCAGTGCCCTCAGCCAAGTCCCGTCTTCTTCCGCGCTCGCGCGTGAGGCAAATTTCTATCTTGGTCTCGCCGCTTTCAGTCATGGAGACTTCGCCAGAGCCGAAAACGCGTTTCAATTCGTTGCCACTCGCTTGCCGCTGGCCGAGGTCTACAACAACCTCGGAGTCGTCGCGGCCCGCCGTGGACGCAAGAACTCCGCCGAGTATTTTGAAAAGGCCATCCGCAACGATCCAAGCGACCCGGAGTACCATTTCAACCTCGCCATTAGTCTCAGTCTCGCCGGTGACCGCGCCGGCGCTGCCCGCGAATTGCGCACTGCCCTCGATCGTCGTCCGAGCGACCTCGAGGCCAAGGCCCTGCTCGACTCCCTGACCCCTCCTGCGGCCGGGGTTGTGGCGGCCGCATCCATCGCCAAGGCGCCGGCGCAACGCATGAAACACAACTACGACGAAAACACCTTCCGCCAGATGACCGTGCAGATCCAAAGCTGGGCAGAGCAGCAATTCGCCCGTTCGGATCCCCGTTCCCACGCCCGCTATCACGTCGAGTTGGGCCGCGAGTTATTGGCCCATGGATTTACCGCCGAAGCAGAGAGCGAGTTCAACCACGCGGCCATGGTCGATTCCGCCAGCACCGCGCCCCTCACCGGCCTCGCCGAGGTTTCTGTTGCCCGCGGTGACGCCCGCGAAGCCCGAACTCGGGCGGAGGCCTCCTTGCGCCTGCGCGAGTCTGCCGATGCATACGTTGTTCTCGCCGGGCTCGATTTGAGCGAGAATAGAGGTGAAGCCGCCGCCCAGAATGTGAATCGGGCCGTACAACTGGAACCCGGCAACCTCGCGGCCCAGAACCTGAAGCGCGCCGTAGCAGCCAAGCTCGCGGAGAAAGCGCAGCCACTGCCGCAACCATGAAAACGTCAAGATGCTTCGCCTCGCTCCTTCGCTGCTCCGTCTTCTTCTTTCTCCTCGTCGCCTGCTGCTCCGCCGACGTTCTGAAGGTTGTGGTCAACGACGCTATCCAGCCGGTGACCGCCGAGTATATTGCCCGCGCCCTGGACGTCGCTGCCGCTAACCACGACCAGGCGGTCCTGATCGAGATGAACACCCCCGGCGGACTCGTGGATTCGACGCGAGAGATCATCGAAAAAATCGTGGCTTCTCCCGTCCCCGTCATCATCTACGTGACGCCCAGTGGGAGCCGCGCCGCCTCGGCTGGCTTCTTCATCCTCGAATCCGCCGACGTCGCCGCCATGGCGCCCGGCACCAACACTGGCGCGGCGCATCCCGTCATCCTGGGCGGCCCCAAGATGGACGATGTCATGAAGCAGAAAATGGAGAACGATGCCGCCGCGTTGATGCGCTCCGTCGTCGCCAAGCGCGGACGCAACGTCGAAGTCGCCGAGAGCACCGTGCGCGAATCCAAGTCCTTCACCGACCAGGAGGCGCTCGACAAAAAACTGATTGAGTACGTCGCTCCCAGCGAGCAAGACCTCTTCCATCAACTGAGCGGGAAAAGTTTCAAGCGTTTCGACGGCACCACCGTCACGCTCAACCTCACGGACCAGCCCGTGCGCGACTACCGCATGACGCTCAAGCAGCGCATCCTTACGTACATCATGGACCCGAACGTGGCGTTCATCCTGCTGGCCATTGGAGCCCTCGCCCTGTACGCGGAATTCAACCATCCAGGAGCTGTCATTCCCGGTACGGTCGGCGTGGTGTTCATCCTGTTGGCCGCCTTTGCATTGAATTTGCTGCCGGTCCGTTTCGCGGCAGTCGTTATGATCGCGGGCGCATTTGTGCTCTTTGCGCTCGAGGCCAAGTTCATCACTCATGGGGTCCTGACCATCGGCGGAATCTCGCTGCTGGTCATCGGCGGCCTGCTCCTGGTTGATGCTCCCATCCCCGAAATGCGCGTCCGCCTGGTGACCGCGCTCGCGGTAAGCATCCCGCTCGGCATCATCACCGCTTTTCTGATGAGTATTGCGGTGCGCGCCCGCCGCAACAAGATCGTCACCGGTGAGCAAGGGCTAGTCGGAGAGATCGGCATAACCCAATCCGCCCTGTCACCGTCTGGAAAGATCTTCGTTCACGGAGAACTTTGGGACGCCGTCTCTTCCGTTGAAATCCCGGCCGGAGAGCGCGTCGTCGTTCGCCGGGTCGATGGACTCATTCTCCGCGTCGATCCGGTCCCCGTGGTCAGGCCCGTGATGGCGTGAACAGAACGGTAGCGCCGGCACCTTGCCGGCTGTCCCGAAGCCTGCCCTGAGCTTGTCGAAGGGGCGCCCCGCCTTCGGCGCGGCGGGCGAAGTCAAAGGAGACTCGGTAAACGTCTCGACCCGCTTCCCAACCGGCCGAATCACCTTTGCTAACTCTCCTTGCTCGTCCTCACATCGCTCGGCTCCCACTTGCGCTACAATCCGCTCAGACCCTTAAACAGAAGTCTCCTGGAGGCTCACAATGGAACTCGGGTTCCCCGTAGTCACTGTTGCCATCGTCATCGTCATCATCTACCTCCTGAGTTCCATCAAGGTCCTTAAGGAATATGAGCGCGGCGTGATCTTCCGCCTCGGTCGGCTGCTCGGAACCTCGAAAGGCCCGGGCATCATCCTGGTGTTCGCCCCGGTGGACCGCATGGTGCGCATCTCCCTCCGCCAGGAAGCCCTCGAAGTCCCGCCCCAGGACATCATCACCCGCGATAACGTCACCCTGAAGGTCAACGCGGTCATCTTCCTGCGGGTCATCGATCCGAACAAAGCGGTGGTCGAAGTCTCCAACTACGTTTACCAGACCTCGCAGTTCGCCCAGACCACGTTGCGCTCCGTTCTCGGCGAAGTCGAACTCGATGAACTCCTCGCTCATCGCGAGAAGATCAACCTCCGCTTGCAAAGCATCCTCGACACGCACACCGCGCCCTGGGGTGTAAAAGTCGCCAACGTGGAAGTGAAACAGGTGGATATGCCCGAGTCCATGCTGCGGGCGATGGCCAAGCAAGCCGAGGCCGAGCGCGAAAAGCGCTCCAAGATCATCCACGCCGAAGGCGAGTTCTCAGCCGCCCAGCGTCTAGTCGATGCCGCACACCTCTTGTCCACGGAACCCGTCAGCGTGCAGTTGCGCTATCTGCAAACCCTCACCGAGATCGGGGTCGAGAAGAACACCACCGTCGTCTTCCCCGTACCGGTTGATTTCTACTCCGGAATTCAGAAGTTGCTGGCTGGCCCGCCCGCGCCCGCCAAGCCGGCAGGGAGCTAAAACGCAGCATTACTTCCTATGCCTACTGTGGAACAGGACACGGAAATCACTCTCGGCACCGGCCGCATGCTGGCTTTGTTCTTTGGCCTCGTACTGATTTGTGCCGTCTTCTTCGCGGTCGGTTTCTCTCTCGGGAAGAAGGCCTCTACCGTCGGCTCTGCTGCCATAACGGCACCTTCCAATGAGACTCCTGCAACGATTGTCCGCCCCTCGGCGGCCAAGAACACGCAACCCGTACCCTCCGCGGGAGACCTCAGCTTCTACAAAACCGTAGGTGAGAAATCCGCCGACACAGGACTTGCCGCTCCTCCGGACTCCCAGCCACAAACAGCTGCCAGGTCCTCTGCCGAACCGCCGAAAGCCGATACCGGCGCCGCCCCACCCACACCGGCGAGTGGCAGCTACTACGTTCAGGTTGCCGCCGTAAGCCGCCAGGAAGATGCCGACGCCCTGGTCGAAGCCCTGAAGAAGAAGCAGTACCCCGCCTTCTCTGCCAACAACAGTCCGGCCGACAAGTTTTATCACGTGCAGGTCGGCCCGTATGCCGACCTCAAAGAAGCGGAGGCCATGCGAGCCCGCCTGATCAGCGATGGCTACAACCCGATTGTCAAGAAATAGCTGCTAGCTTGAGGCTCTACACCTTGTTGCAGAGTCAGGGGCAGTGTTCTTCCTTTGGCGATGCCGCTTGGGTTTCGGAACTGCGGTCACCTAGGGCTGGGACATGTGCTAGAAGCCAGCAGCGATCTGTTACTCTTCCTCATCATGCCTCTCTCCGCCGCGCACCTCGACCGATTCCTCCACGCGATCGCTGATCCCACCCGCCGTCGAATTCTGGAGGCTCTTAAAGAAAAGGGTGGGAACTCCCTCGGCAAAGACATCGGCCTGTGCGCCTTCGACATTGAGCAGCGTGTCAAACTCGCGCAGCCTACGGTTTCTCATCACATGCGGATTTTGGAGAAGGCCAGCCTGGTGTTGGCCACCCGGGAAGGACACTGGCGCTGGTACCGGCGCAACGAGAGATTGCTGTCTGAAATGATACGATACTTGAAGAAACAGATCTAACTTTCAGATAATAAACTACATACCAGCCCTAGCAGTGGCGGATCTTTCTTCTGTCTTTCCAGGCTCTCCCTGCTCCTTTTGCAGCAAGCCCCGCACCTGCGAGATCAGATCCGCTACCTCAAATGGTTTCGCGAGCCACGGCACACCGGCCTCCTGCAAGAAACTGCGAGTCGGGGGATCGGTGACGCTCGAGAACGTCAGGAGAAGTTTCTTCTCCATGCCGGCGCAGTGAGCCGCGAGCCAGGCATGCATTTCCTGTGCGCTGCACCCGCCCGGCATGCGCCCACTCATCACGATCACATTAAAGGAGCCGCTCTGGAGCCGTTCCTTGGTTTCATCCACGTTCATCGAGGTGGTCACCTCTGCGCCCGCGCCCACCAGCACATCACGCTCAAACTCAAGCACCGCTTCCTCGTCTTCCACCAACAGGACGCGCCCTTTTAGCAGCGCTTCCCGTCGCGGAGACGGGACTGCCTCCACCGGCGCCGGTTTCTCGCTCGCGCGTAAGCGGACTTCAATGGTCGCGCCGCCCTCCTCCCGGTTGCGCGCAACAATCTCTCCGCCGTGTTCCTTCACGATGCCATAGCAAATGCTCAGTCCCAGGCCGGTTCCCTTGCCCACGGATTTCGTGGTGTAAAACGGATCGAAAATGCGGTTGGGATCCTTGATCCCGGGGCCGCTGTCGTCGAACACCACGCAAACAAAGTTGTCCTTCCTTAAGGCACGGACCTTGAGTACGCCGCTGCCGCTGCCCTCGAGCATCGCATCCAACGCGTTATTGATGATATTCAGGAAGACTTGCTCCAACTGGTGAGGATCCGCCACCACCGAAGGCAGGTCCTCAGGAACGTCGCGCTCCAGCGTGATGTTGCTCACCTTCAAGTCGTACTCGCGCAACGCAAGCGATTCGTCGAGCACTTTCCGCAGGTCCACTTCGTTTTTCTGAGGCTTACGCTGCCGCGCAAACGAAAGCAGGTTTTGCACAACCCGGTGGGTCCGCTGGGCCTGCTTGAACAGTTTCCGCACGTAATCGGTCGACTGCGGATCCAGACCCGCGCCTTCCAGCAGTTGCGCGTAGCCCAGGATCGCTGTCAGCGGGTTGTTCAACTCGTGCGCCACTCCCGCAATCAACTGTCCCACGGCCGACATTTTCTCGCTCTGCAGCAGCTGCTCTTGCGTCTTCCGCAAGTCTTCGTAGGCACGGCAGGTTTCCTCGTACAGTTGCACTTTTTCGATGGTGGTGGCCAGTTGCCGGCTGATCGCCACCAGCAGGTTTTCGTCGTTACTCGAGTAGTGCCGATTTCCCTTGCTGGCAATGCCCATGATGCCGATCGGCTTGTCCTTGCTCCACAGCAGGACCCAGATCCAGTACGGCAAACGGTCCGCGCACGCAAACTCCACCACCGCCGGCGGCAAGTGCGGCACGAAGTCCTGGGTCACCACTTCTGCCCGCGATCGCATCACCAGATCGCCGAAGCCCTCCGGAAAGTTCACTTCCGACATTTTGATGCGCGCTTCGCTGCGCGGTCCCCAACCGGCTCGCCGCCGGTAGGTTCCCTCCGCACCGGCCGCCAGATACACCGAGCCCGTTTCCGCCCCAAACAGCGAAATCACCTGGCGCAAGGTTAAGTTCAGGATTTCATCCAGATCGAAGGATTGCGTCGCGATCACGGCCATCGCATTGAGCGCATTCAATTCGCGATTGCGCCGGCGCATCTCGTCTTCCGAGCGCTTCTTTTCTGTAATGTCGAGCACAAATCCCTGATAGCGCTCGATCTGTCCGCCCGCATCCCGGGTCGCGAAGCAACTCTGCGCCACCGTCAGCAGGGTCGCGTCTTTGCGGCGTACCGTGACTTCAAAATTTCGCACGTAGTTGTGCGCTTCCAGTTCCTTGCGGAATGCCTCCCGCTCCTCCGTCACGGCGTACAGCACGCTGCCCAGATCGAGCGCCATCAATTCATCGCGGTTACTGTAGCCCAGCATGGTCACGAAAGCATCGTTGCAATCGATCAACGTGCCGTCCAGCGTGGCGACGAACACACCTTCCTGGGCCTGCTCGAACAGCATGCGGTACTTCTCTTCCGCCGCGTGGTGTTCGGTCGTATCGCGGACCACGTGAATCGTGCCCTTCTGCTGGCTTCCCTGCTCCGCGTACGACGAGGTCGAGACCAGCGACTGGCCTCCAAAGCAGGGGTCCTGCCCCTCACTGAGACCCGGCCCGCGTTCACAATACGGACATCCACTCCAAGCCTGCTGGTTGGGCAGCACGGCATCGCACAGGTTACCTAGCACGTCCGCCGGTGCGCGTCCCAGCCTCTGCAGCAATACCTGATTGGTTTTGAGAATGTGAAAGTCGGCGTCGTGCGCCAGAATCAGGTCCTGGATGGAATCGAAGGTGTTCATCCACTGCCGCTGGGAACGCAACACCTGCTCCAGCAAACGCAGGTTTTCCACCGCAATGCCCAGCCTCTGCGCGGCCGTTTCCAGGAACTCCAGCTCTTCCAGGGTGTGGCGCGGGCTTCCCGAGCACCCCAGCGAGAGCATCCCGATCACCGATTTCTTGCCCTGCACCGGCAGCATCACCAGGTGTCCGACGCCCTGCTTCCGGATCTGGGTTCGCATCTCCTCCGGAACGTCCGCCGGCCTCAGCACCGCGACCCGGCTCTCTTCGAAAACCCGGCCCAGCGTTTCGTCCATTTCAGCCAGTCCGATGGCCCGCAGGAAATCCCCCGACAATCCCACGTGCTGCGTGGGCGTCAGTTGACCTGCTTCCATGAGCGCAAACCATGCCGCCTTTGCCCCGGTCACCGCCTTCAATTTTTCTAGAGCCGCCTGCATCATGGGCCCGTGGTTTTGCGCTCGCGAGATCGTCCCCGTCAACTCATTCAGGACCTCGAGGCGACGCGTCCGCACGCGCGAGTCGTCCAGCACCAGAACAATCATGCTGGCGCCGAACAGCACCTCGGCCAGCAGATAACCTTCATTGGGAATGTGGCTGGTGTAGGGAGGCCAATTCAGATTCAGGGTCAGCAATCCGGCGCTGAACAGCAACGGACCAACCCCCATGCGTCCCAGTCGGTAGCGCATCAGTTCCAGGGCTGCCCAGACCGCAATCAGCCGGCACGCCACTTCCAGCCCGATCCCCAGCGCCGGCGAGTCCCCAAAGTACAAGGGTCGCAGACCCGCGTACACTACCACCACCCCGGCTACCACCGCCAGCGTGGTCAGCAATCGCCGCGCCTGCGTCGACATCAGCGCTGCCGCAGCAAACAACCCTACTGCGAGCACAAAATCCGCCTGCGCGAATGCCGCCATCGACTTCGACGCACCCGGCAGATCGCTCGCTCGCGCCGACCAGAGGAATACTCCGTAAGCAATCCACCCCAATCCCCAGGTCAGCAGGTAACGTTCCCGGAACGAGCGGAAGAAGAGCAGGCTGACCACCACCACGATCAGGGCGGCCGTCTCCCTCGCCGTCAACCACGGGATGGTCAGCGCCCCAACCGAATTCCCAAATAGCCAGGCCGGATTCATAGACAAGCGCACGAATGCCTAGCTTTGTAAATACCATGCGCCGCCCCCACCGTGACCGGATTTCCGCCCCCCAATGGTTACTTTCGGAATGTGAATTCCTGGCCTAAAATGAGCGATACATTCTAATCAGGACTATGGCTCTTGACCGCATTCTCGTGGTGGACGACGAAGAGACGATCCGCGAAATCGTTTCTTCCATGCTCGCCAGCGCGCAGTTCCAGACTCGCCAGGCCTCCAGTGGGGTCGAAGCTCTGGCCCTGCTCGACTCCGGCGAAGAATTCGATCTCATGCTCTCCGACCTGATGATGGCGGAAATGGACGGGATCGCCCTGCTCGAGCGCACCAAGGAGCGTTTTCCCTCCATGCCGGTCGTGATGGTCACCGCCGTCCACGACATTCAGGTGGCCCTGCAGGCCCTGCGCAACGGCGCCTACGACTACCTGCTGAAGCCCTTCGAGCGCGAGCAATTGCTGGCCACGGTGCGCCGGGCGCTCGAGACCCGCCGCCTCAAGCGCGAAAACGACGCGTATCGCACCAATCTCGAAGCACTGGTGTCGGCCCGCACCCAGCAATGGAAAACCGCTCTTGCCGACCTGGAGCGCTCCTACGACATTACCCTGGAAGCGCTGGGCGACGCGCTCGACGCCAAAGACGCCGAGACGCAAGGCCACTGTAAACGAGTCACCGCCTTCACCATCGCCATTGCCCGAAAATTGGGCCTGCCCAAAGAGGAGATCAGCGTCATCGCCCGTGGCGCGTTTTTGCATGACATTGGAAAGATGGCCATCCCGGACGACATCCTGCGCAAGCCCGCCAAGCTCACGGAGGATGAAATGGCCCTCATGCGCGAGCACGCCTATTCGGGATATAAAATTGTCAGCAAGATCCCCTTCTTGGCCGAAGCCGCCGAAATCGTCTACTCGCACCAGGAGTGGTACGACGGAACCGGCTATCCCCGCAGACTCAAAGGGGACGAAATCCCGCTCGGCGCACGCATTTTCTCCATTGCGGATACGCTCGACGCTATGACCAACCGTCGTGTCTACCGCCCGGCCCAAAGCTTTGAAGCCGCGCGCAAAGAGATTGAAAAATGGTCGGGACGCCAGTTTGACCCCCAAATCGTGCGTGTGTTCCTCGAAATGCCCGACAAGATCTGGGAAGATCTTAGGAGAGATATCGACAGCCAGATCGCGGGCTTTCCTCATCATATGGCGGCCGTCAAAACCTCCCGCTAGCAGACGTGCCCGCCCCGATCCACTGCCAACTCTTGCTTCTGGCCGGGCATCGTTTTCTCCTTCCCCCCTCATCCAACCTGTAGACCGATCACTCCAGGCCGGACTTCCAAGTGCATCTTTGCCGTTCTTGGAGATTTCTGGTTTTTCGTGGGAGGATCGGAATACTCACACGGGGTGATTATGTCCGCGCGTTCATCTTGCTTCGGGATGTCTCTTTTGCTGGCGACCAGTTCCCTGTTTGCTCAGTCGCTCGATCCGGCGATCGCGCCGATGGCGCCGCCCAACGCAATCCCGGAAGGCACCACCTTCCTGGTGCGGCTGGAAGACAAACTCGACACGACCAAGCTTCAGCAGGGCAAACATTTCAAAGCCAAGCTGGCGGAAGATCTCACCTCGGCGAACGGTAATGTCATTCCGCGCGGGAAGAAGATTAAAGGCCACGTCAGCTCCGTCGAGCAGGGCCTCCACGCCCGCATTCTTCTGAGCTTTGACGAGATCGAAACCAACCACGGATGGGTGCCCCTGATCGCCACCGTGACCGGAGTGCCCGGAGAACATGGCGTCAAAACGTCCGCTTCCGAAGGTGAAATCGAACGCAAGGGTATGAGCAAGAAACATGAGATCGAAGCGGTGGCAGTCGGTGCAGCAATTGGCACCGTAGCCGGCGCGGCCGCGGGCGGTGGGAAGGGGGCCGGAATCGGCGCCGGTGCTGGTGCAGGCGTGGGCGCGTTAGTCGGCTTGCTCAGCGATCACGATCTCCGGCTCGAGAAAGGCACCACGCTTGAGGTCCGGCTCGACCACGCGCTGCAGGTACCTTCTCACTGACCCGTTCTCCGTAGAGACGCGGCTTGCCGCGCCTCGCCTCGCCAGCGCACGAGTACGATTCACAAGGGCTACCAAGCGGGGGGCACGATTCCACGTGGCCCCTTTCCCCCCACCCGCGCAACGCCTCGTGGGCAACCCGCCGTATGCAACCCGGCGCGCTTGCTACGTTCCCTAAGTATGGGTGTATAACGAAGGCTCTCGGAGACTTTCAATGAAAATTACTTTTCTTGTTCTCGCCAACGTCCTGATGCTAACCGTGCTGGCCGAAGCGCAGAGTCCCACCCTGACCGCCATTCCGAATACCGTGTTTGTTGGCGCCGACGGCAAATTTGAGACCAGCCCGGATACCGCCCTGATCCAATTCAACATCTCCGCCCAGGCCGAGACGGCCAAAGAAGCCTACGACCAGGCCTCCCGGGAAGCCGACGCCACCCGTCAAGTCCTGCGCTCCAACGGCATCGATCCCAAATCGGCCGAGATCGGCTTCTTCTCGCTCAACCCCATCTACGACTGGAAGAATCCCAAGCGGAAAATTATCGCCTACCAGGTTACGACGAGCGTCAGTCTGAAGCTCAAAGACTTCTCGAAGATCGGCCCTGTCACCCAACAACTGGCCGATGCCAGCGTCAGTGAAAGCCAATCGCTGAGCTACACCCTCGATTCCACCGAAGAAGCGAAGGTGAAGGCCGTCGCGGATGCCTATCACCGCGCCCGCGCTTCGGCGCAGTCTCTCGCTACGGCCAGCGGGCGCACCCTTGGAGAACTCTCCTATGCTTCAGTGGACACCTCCGAGAACATTCGCGTGTACGCGCCCATGCAGCGGCGCGCGATGCCGATGGCCATGGCAGCCGCAACCCCGGCGCCAACCGAAGAGTTCACGCCCCAGAACGTCACCGTGACCGCCCACGTGAATGCCATGTTTGTGCTGAAGTAGCCGGTGTGGCGCGGACACTCCTGTCCGCGAATCCGAGAGGATCAGCGAAAGTGGAAGGTAGGTGAACCGCTAGTCGCGAACAATGACCTCACGCCGGGCAGAAATACGGCTCGGATCGACCGTGACGTCCCGTTGGATCTCCATCTCGATCGAAGTCCCTGGTGTCAGCATCACGTCGGCGCCCCGCGAGAGCATTCCGATCGCCAAGCCGGCTAAACCGCCAACTCCCGCGCCAATCCCAGCTCCTTTGCCTCCGCCAGTTACCGCTCCGATCACCGCGCCCGTGCCGGCGCCTTGCGCAACTGACCCGACCTTCTTCCCGACATCGCTATCCTGGCGAATCGTCCCTTCCGAATCTTTCATCGTGGTCTTTTCCGCGCCCGGCGTGTTCTCCACCGTACCGCCCAGCATCACCGTGTAGCCGCTGGGGTAAATCATCGAGGTGAAGTGCACGAGCAACTCGGCGCGCCCCTTGACGTGCCCGCCGCGCCGAACCCGCGTGATCTTTCCCTGGATGTAGGTCCCCGCCGGAATCACGACCCGGTCGTTGACCACAAAAGGAAAGGCAGTCTCTGCGTATACCGGGTCTCCTTCCTTAGCGGTCTTGGTCGAAATCCCCTGCTTCAGCGACAGGGGCACCCTGGTGCCGGCCGGAATGGTCAGCCTCGGTTTCTGCGACTCCACCGAAGGCGCAGCCGGGTCTGGAGTCAAAGTTGATTGTGCAGCCGCGATACCCGCCAGCAGCACGCAAAGCACAAGGCTTTTCATGGTATGTGTACCTCGTGAAGAAATTGGAGACAGCGCATGTGATCTCTGATGCGCACAGTCGGCCAGCAGGTTACCCGGTGGTGATACCGATCGAAACAGTTCCCATCAAGGCGAGCTTACTGGTTGTATGGCACTGGCGACTGCCTGCTGCTCTAGCCACCGCTCCTCCGGCCCCGGTTTTCCAGCACGTTGCCCATGAACTGCGATTGCAGCTTTTGCGCGCACCCTTCCCCGCAAACATGGAGCGCTCCCTCGCGCACCGCCAACTCCTCGTCCCAAGGCGCCAGATGGACCACCGGAATCTTACGCTCATCAAACGAGGTCCACATCACCCACCAACGGTCGCTGACTCCTTTCAGCACGCCACAATTGGGGCCAGCACAACGGAAGAAGGGATTGGGAGTAAAAGGAAGAGTCTCCGGCATAGAAAACCTGCGTACTCCAAAATTGTATCTGAGGAGTACTTGCCGGTCACCCGCCGTTTGGGTCAATGCGATTCTATGTGCCGGCCGTGACCGAGGCAGATTGTCCCCCAGCCCGGGCCGCCGACACCTCTTTAATGCCGGCCTGGATGGCGTGCTCCAGATCCAGATGTGGCACCGGAGATACCGCCGCCGCCTGGTAGAACTTCAGCGCGTCTTCGGGCCGGTTGAGTCGCTTCAGATAGATCCGGGCCGCCGCCATCTGCGCCATCAGCGCCGTCCGTTCTGAGGGATAGGCTTGAATCAGGCTCTCTAACTCGCTCAGCGCCCGGTCATAACTTTCCCGCTCCTCGAGCATTCGGCAAAGCTCAAACCACGTCGCGGCCGGCAGCTTCTGGCCGCCTGAGTTCAGGAAATCCTCGTAGTCCTGCCACGCTCCATCGGGGTTCTTAGCCTTCAAGTGCAACTCACAGGTTTTCGCCGTCGCTTGCTGGTATGCCGGAAGTTCACTTCTGCGCCAGTGGATCTGCCGCAATAGATTCCATCCGTCCATCGAGTTGGGCTTGGCTGAAAGATAGGGTTGCAACACCGCCACGGCCTCATCCAACTGGCCCTGTTCCAAGTGCTGGTTCGCGCGCTCAATCTCAGGGTCGCACGCCCAGGTTAGCTCTTTCTCAACCTTCTTGTTCACATGCGTCTCAAGTCCCGAGTAACGCAGCGCCACCGCCCCCAGCGCGCCGAAGGCAAAGCCGCCCACGTGCGCCCAGTGCGCAACTCCGCTCGCCTTGCCGAACAGAGAACCGTAGAAGACCTCCATGAGCACCCACAAGGGCAACAGCCAGTAAGCCGCCGCCTTAAACCGGTAAGTACGGAAGAACCCGAAGATCCACAGCAGTTCGATCTTCATTTTTGGGAAGCGCACCAGAAACGCACCCATCAGAGCCGCCACTGCGCCCGAAGCCCCCACGCAGGGAATGATGCTCCCCGGATTCGTCCAGGCATGAAACTGCAACGCCGCCGCGCCCGCAATCAGATAGAACGCCATGTACAACGGCCGGCCCCACACGTCTTCGAGCACAAATCCCGCCAGCCACAGAAACCACATGTTTCCGATCAGGTGCAGCCATCCGCCATGGAGAAAGTTCGCCGTCACATAAGTGATCGCCCGCGGATGTGCCGGAACGAATGCGTACTTCTCTTGCAGGGAGCCCGTAGCCAACTCCGAATATTTCGCGCTCAGCGAGTCCATCTCCGCCTGCAAAGCCGCCGGCTCCTCCACCAACCGGATCCTCGCGTCCCATCCGTCAATCAGATCCCGCGTTGGGCTCTGAACCTGGGTCCACTCGGTCGGATTCTCGGCTTTGAAGCCCTCCACCAATTGCCGTGCCTCCGGAGACATATTCAACTCCGGATGCATACCAGCCAGCAGAATGATGTGCGCCTTGGTGCTGCCCAGTTCCGGCGACTGCTGTTCCATCGTTCCGTGAGTGATCAGGAAGATCAGCGTGTTGAGCACGATCAGCCCAATCGTGATGACGGGCCACCGCCGTGCCTCCATATTTTCGTGTCGGATGGGAATCAGCATCGCCCACGCTCCTCGTCGCCGCCGGTCGCGCTCCACCTCACACAGCGACAAACGTCCGTCAGCTTACAGAAAACAAAAGTGAAAAGGCAGATAACAAGGGGAGATACGACTTAGGTAACCCGGAGACACAAGTCCCTGTGACTGACACTCGCAGGCTGCATTCTTCAGACCGGGTGGAGCAGACTTTCGAGGCCTGTATAGCCCGAGCCCCGGAGGGGCGACCGAATGCCCTCGCGGACTCTGCAAGCCATACTCTTTCGAACAATTGATAGTGAGCTACTTGTACAGCAGATACTTTTCGCGCAATCTCACGAACTCATCCAGCCTGTCTTGCCATCCTTCCGCAATCCGCCGCGGATCCTGCCCCGCTCCCAACGCCTCAAACGCCGCCTGATTCACGAGTAGTTCTTCCATTCGCTCCATCTTGAAATCATCAGGATAGAGCTTGTGAAGCGCGGCGGCCAACTCCATCCCTAGTTCTGGAGCATCCAGAGTATTTCGTTCCAAGACCAGAATGTTCACCCCTTCACACCGCAGCCCAGCGAAGTTACTCGACGAAGGCGTGAACGCAGTCGGCACAAACCGCACACTCTGGATCCCGCGTCCGTTCAAGTAAGCTGCCAGTTCCCTGCCCTTGATCCACGGCGCACCGATCACTTCAAACGGCGTATCGGTGCCGCGGCCGACAGAAACGTTTGTCCCCTCGACCAGGGCCACGCCCGTATAAAGTGTCGCCTCCGTCAAACTTCGTAAATTCGGCGACGGATTCACCCATGCGAGTCCGGTCGAATCAAACCAGTCACCGCGCTGCCATCCCTCCATCGACACAATTTCGAGGTGAGCACCCAAATGGCGCTCCGCATTGAACATCTTTGCCAGTTCGCCCAGCGTCATCCCATGCCGTACTGGTACGGGAAAATAGTTCACGAAACTTCCCCGTCCCTCGTCCGACACCGGCCCCTGCACGAACGACCCCGTGATCGGATTGGGCCGATCCAGAATCACCACCTCAAGGCCTGCTTTCGCGGCCGCCTCCAGGAAGTATCCCGTTGTGGCTTCGTAGGTGTAGAACCGCGCACCTGCGTCCGCCAGATCAATCACCACCGCATCCAGTCGCTTCAGCACATCGATCGGCGGGCGCCGTGCCGCCTCGCTCGCCCCGTACACGCTATACACTGTGATCCCGGTGGCAGCGTCCTTGGTATTCTTAATGTCGGTTGTGTCGAGTGTGCCGGTCACCCCATGCTCGGGACTGAAGATCGCATCGAGCGAGATTCCCGGCACGTTGGCCAGCACGTCGATCGTGCGCCGCCCTTCGGAATCCACGCCCGTCTGATTCGTCAGCAGACCGATGCTGCGCGGACCGCCGCCCTTCGCCGGATGCAGCGCCCGAAACTCCGTCTCCTCGAGCACGTCAATCCCGGTCTTCACGGCCCCGTTCCGCACCGCCAGTTTCCGCGCGGCGCTCTGCATTTCGTTGTAGCCGGTCGCAGAAGCGAGCCGCATCTTCTCCGCCTCACTTGGATCCAGCGCGAGCGCAGCTGCGACTGCCGTTGCGACCTTCGTCCGCAGCGACACCACACTTCCCTTTTCCTTCCCTGGCACTGCATTCATGTGCGCCGCGTTCGTCAGCAGCACGATATATGTCCTCGTCGTGGGATCAATCCACATTGAAGTCCCCGTGAATCCGGTATGCCCATAGCCGCCCACTGGCAATAACTCCCCGCGGTTCGTAGAAAACGGTGAATCGATGTCCCACCCAAAGCCGCGCACCGCCGTGCCCGTCGCCGGCTGTTGCGGCGAAGTCATCTTGGCAACCGTCGCCGGAGTCAGCACGCCCCGCCCACCGTCGAGCAGCGCCTGCGCAAACCGCGCCAAGTCGTCCGCGGTCGAAAACATCCCGGCCTGCCCTGCCACTCCCTCCATGCGCCGCGCCGTCGGATCATGTACCACTCCGCGCAACAAGTGGTGATTCTCATCTTCCTCCGTCGGAGCAATGCGCGGCATCCATGAAGCTGGCGGCAGGAATCGCGTCTCCGTCATCCCGAGCGGCGCGAACACATGTTTCGCCGAGTACTCATCCAGCGATTCGCCCGAAAGCCGCTCCACCAGCGCTCCGAGGACCACAAAATTGATGTCGCTGTAGACAAAAGAAGAACCCGGAGCCCGCTCCGGCGCGATCTCAAACGCCATCCGGTACCCCGTCTCTTTGCCTTCCCACCGTTTCGCGAGGTCAAGATCCTCCGGCAGCCCCGAATAATGCACCAGCAACTGTCGGATCGTGATGTCCTGCTTCCCGTTCTGTCCAAACGCCGGCAAATACTTCGCCACCGGATCGCTCATCCGGAACTTGCCCTGCTCCCAAAGCTGCATGATCGCCGTCGTAGTCGCAACGACCTTGGTCAGCGACGCGCAATCAAACACCGTCTCAGGCGTCATCGCCTCCCGCCGAGGCACAATCGCCCGGTGCCCATATGCTTTGCGATACACCACCTGCCCGTCATGGCCGACGATCACCACCGCTCCAGGAATCTGCTGCTCGGCGATGGCATCATTGATGATGGGGTCAAGAGTGGTAAGGCGAGAGTCAAGCGCACCCTGACCGAGAGCTGTCGCGCAACCCAGAAGAACAAGCGTCAGAATTGTCGATGTCAGTTTCACACTTGCTGTGACTGTACACGACCGCGAAGAAAGGCCTCAAGTGTTGGAAGTGCGCGAAAGCACTGCCGGTAACAATACTCACGTAGGGACGGCCGCCCCCGGCTGTCCAGCGGAGCGCAGCTCCGCAGCGTCGGCGAACTAATCGGAATGTGCTCTCGCTCCGTTTGCCTCCACCCCCCGCCTTTGCTATAACCCGATCAGGCCTCCGAGACCGCCCTTGACCGCGACCCAGAACCCGCCTGCCGGCTTCTCCTTCCTCGTGCGCAACAGCGCCGCGCAGGACGCTCGCTTCGGCACAGCCTTCGCGCTCCTGGAAAACGCCATCGCCGCCCGCGCCTTCCCCGCCTGCTCGCTAGCCGTCACCCTCCGCGGAGAACTCATCGCCCACAAAGCCCTCGGCCACTTCACCTACGATCCCGCATCGCCCGCCGTCGCAACCGATAGCATCTTCGACCTGGCCTCCGTCTCAAAAGCAGTCGCCACCACCACCATGGCCATGATCCTCTATGAACGCGGCCTCCTTGATCTTGAAGCGCCGGTCACCGCCATCGTCCCCGAATTCGCCGGGGACGACCCGCGCCGCAGCGAGGTCACCCTGCGCCAGCTTCTAGCGCATTCCTCCGGCCTGCCTGCCTACGAGAAACTCTACTTGCGCGCCCAGACGCGCGCGGAACTTCTTCAAGCGGCGTCCTCGACCGAACTCACCGCCGCCCCCGGCACGCTCGCCGAATACAGCGACATCGGTTTCATCATCCTAGGTGTGGCCCTCGAGCGCCTGGCCGACGAATCCCTTGACGTCTTCTGCCAGCGAGAAATCTTCGGCCCCCTGGCCATGTCGCACACCACCTACAATCCGCCCAAATCCTGGCGCGATCGAATTCCCCCCACCACCAACGAGTGTGGCGCGGACACTCTTGTCCGCGCAGCAGCCGACCCCGCCACAAAGTCAGCCCCAAGCACATTCCGCGGCAAAGTCATCCAAGGCGAAGTCCAGGACGAAAACGCCAGCGTCTTAGGCGGCATAGCCGGACAAGCTGGAGTCTTCTCCACCGCCGAGGACGTAGCCGTCTTCGCCCACGCCATGCTCAACGGTGGATACCCCATCCTCCGCGCCGACACCGTCAAACTCTTCACCCGCCGCGAGTCCAGTCCCGAAGAAACTTCCCGAGCCCTGGGCTGGGACACGCCTTCGGCACCGTCGCAGTCCGGCAAGTATTTTTCCCCGCGCTCCTTCGGCCACCTCGGCTACACCGGAACCTCGCTGTGGATCGACCACGACCGCCAACTTTCGACAACCTTGTTGACGAACCGCACTTGGCCCGACTGCCAGAACCAAGCCATCAGGCAGGTGCGCCCCGCGTTTCACGACGCGGTGATGGAAGCCTTGGAGAAGAAAGCCTGAAGCGCAGAACGATAAGTGCGGATCTCCGATACCTCGCCACCGAGAAAACCAACACTGCCTCGGCCGACCTCGACCGCAAGTCCGCGCTCGAAATCGCCCGCATCATCAACGCCGAAGACGCCAAGGTCGCCGCCGCCGTAAAGCACGCCTTGCCGCAGATCGCGAAGGCCATCGACTTGATTGCCGCCGCGCTCAGCAAGCGCGGGCGTCTGATCTACGTCGGCACCGGCACCAGCGGACGCATCGCCGCGCTCGACGCCGCCGAATGCCCGCCCACCTTTGACACGGATCCAAGCCTGGTTCAGTTCCTCATCGCCGGCGGACCGAAGGCGTTGGGCGCCGCCGTCGAAGCCGACGAAGACTCCCGCAGGCTGGGACGAAAGGAAATCGCGAAGAGAAGACCGCGCAAGAACGACGTTGTCGTGGGCGTAGCCGCCAGTGGACGGACTCCCTTCACAGTCGCCGCCCTTCAGTACGCCCGCTCGCAGGGCGCGAAGACCGTCGCGGTCACCTGCAACCGCAACTCCCAGCTGGAAAGGGCCGCCCACGTCGCCATCGTTGCCGAGGTTGGCCCCGAAGTCGTCGCCGGCTCCACTCGCATGAAAGCGGGCACCGCGCAAAAGATGATCCTGAACATGCTCACCACCGGCGCCATGGCTCGCCTCGGGTATGTCTATGGCAACCTCATGGTCAACGTTCACTTGAAGAACGAGAAGCTTGCCGAGCGCGGGGTAGGAATCCTGGAACAGGCCGCGGAACTTGATCGCCGCGAGGCTCGCAAGCTTTTGTCCGCTGCCGGAAACCGCGTGCCCGTGGCCCTCGTGATGGCAAAAGCTGCCGTCAAGCCGGCCCAAGCCGCCGCTGCCCTGAGGAAGTCCGGCGGCCACGTCCGCAGAGCGATGACACTAGCAAAGCCCACGTAGGGACGTCCGCCCTCGGCTGTCCAGCCGAGCGAAGCTCGGCGCCTTTCGGCGTTACAAACTAAACTCCGCGTTACATTTCTAGCCGCCACCCTTCGGCAATCCTAGCTAGAATGAAAGCGGCGCCCCGACTCCTCAGGAACCACGCAAGCTATGGATAAGCTCGTAATCCGCGGCGGCAACCCCCTGCTCGGCACCGTCCGCATCAGCGGCGCAAAAAACGCGGCGCTGCCCTGCATGGCCGCTGCCCTGCTCACCGACGAACCCGTCATCCTCGAAAACATCCCGCAAGTCCGCGACATCGAGACTACCCGCAAACTGCTCGCCGCCATGGGGGCCGAAGTCGAACTCGGCTACGGACGCGCGCACCACCGCACCACCATCTGCGCCAAGACCTTGGCCGCGCCCGAAGCATCGTACGAACTGGTCAAGACCATGCGCGCTTCTACGCTCGTCCTCGGCCCGCTGGTGGCCCGTTGCGGGCGCGCCCGCGTCTCACTCCCCGGAGGATGCGCCATCGGCGCCCGCCCCATCGACCTCCACATTAAGGGTCTGGAGCACCTCGGCGCAAAAATCACGCAGGAGCACGGCTACGTCGAAGCCGCGACCGACCGTCTCCAGGGCGCGGAAATTGTGTTCGACAAAATTACCGTCACCGGCACCGAAGACCTGCTCATGGCCGCCACCCTCGCCGACGGCGAAACCGTCATGCAGAACTGCGCCCGTGAGCCGGAGGTCGCCGACTTGGCCGCGCTGCTCAACGCGATGGGCGCAAAAATCCACGGTGCCGGCACGTCCACCATCCATGTGAAAGGCGTCAGCAAACTCCACGGCGCCAAGCACCGCATCATCCCCGATCGCATCGAGGCCGGCACCTTCATCGTGGCTGGAGCAATGACCGGCGGAGACCTCAACATCGCCGGCTGCGACTCTCACCACCTCACCGCCATCCTGCAGAAACTCGCCGAAACCGGCGTGAAAACCGCCGTCAAGCCCGACTCTGTCCGCGTCATGGGAGATCAGCCGCTCAAAGCCGCCGACCTGAATACCGAAGAGTATCCCGGCTTCCCCACCGACATGCAGGCGCAATACATGGCGCTCGCCACGCAGGCGGAAGGCACATCGATTGTCGTGGAAAATATTTTCGAGAACCGCTTCATGCACGCCCAGGAACTGGTTCGCATGGGCGCCAACATCAAGATCGAAGGACGCCGCGCCATCGTCCGCGGCAAAACTCCGCTCAGCGCCGCTGCCGTTCTGGCCTCGGACCTGCGCGCCTCAGCCTCGCTCGTCCTCGCCGCCCTGGTCGCCGACGGCGAAACCATCATCGACCGCGTTTATCACCTCGACCGCGGTTACGAAAATATCGAAGAGAAGCTGAAGGGTGTCGGTGCGGAAATTCGACGCGTGGGTGACTTGCTTCCCAAGCGTGCTGTAGGGCTGACGAGAGATTGAATCAGCAGCGACTCCTGTCCAACTTTTCACACTAACTCAAGATAGTGCGGAACGATTGTTTTCCATTTTGAAATGGAAATCACGATGGCTGCTGTCGTCCACCAGGGCCCTTGCGAGCCAAGACCTGGTATTGAGCACCTATCGGCAACTTGTATACCCTCCGCTCCAAAGGCCGAAGGGATTTCAGAAATGCCGGGAAAATGAACAGGAAATCGGTGGAAAGGATTTCAAACCCAGCATTCTGTAGTAGACGCTTTGTTTCGTCGGCGGCCAACATTTGCGCATCTTCGTCGAAAGCGCAACGAGACATCACGTAGCGCGCAGCGGGACTCCACGGATTGTTTTCCCAAAGAGAGAAGATTCCGCCCGGGCGCAAGCGGCCATACACGTAGTCTAAAGCAGCGGGCCTTGCTGGCTTTTCAATGTGGTGGAATACGCCATTGCAATACGCGAGGTCGAACTCTCCGGAACTCGTAGTCTCACTCACTGTCGCAAACTGCAGGTGATTTGCGCCGTAGTGCTCGCGTGCCTTGGCAACGATCTTGGGCGCCACGTCAACACCAAAAACCTCGCGGACGTTGAGCATGGATGCCAGGAGCGGCGTCGAGGATCCGTTCCCGCAACCGTAGTCCAGTCCGCGGCGTGGTTGTTCGCCGAGTGCCATCAAGCATTGGCCAAGCCATGTCATCCGCTCTTTGCAGAAATAATCCTTGGCCAGGCCGGTCACCGCAAGCGCGTGATCCAGAGCATGGTCATAGGAGTCTGCGTACGCATCAAACAGAGGTGTGCCACTCATCTCTTTACCAGTCCTAGCACGCTAAGAAAGAAGCTCGAAAACACCGTTTGGAACCCAATCGTCAGGCAGATCGTTCCGGGAGTCACCACTCGCAATGTCCGAATCGGGTCGAGCGGCCCAAAACCGCGCCTTTCCCAATAGCCAAGCGCCACCATGGAAATGATCAACCCGAGAGCAACGAGGACGCCGCCCACCGCAAGCCCGGTCTCGAGAGTGATTCGGAAAGCCCGGTGAAACTTCGCGTCCTTGGGCAAGAGGCCATGCGTGATCGCGAACACTTTCGTGAAGACGGCGAAGGTGACAGCTTGATACCCAACGAACATCATAATGGCGGCATAGATCATCGTGTGGATGTCGAACCCGACCCTGCCGATAAAACGTGGCCCCGGCAACAACCAGAGACTCAACAGAAGTCCCAAAGTCATCAGCAGCCCCCCGGGATAGAGAAACAGCCAACGCGGGCTATACAGCAACATAAATCTCAAGTGCCGCCAACCATCTCGCCAGCGCCGAAGATGGGGTGGCCGGCTGCGCCCGTCCGGACTCAGCGTCGTCGGGACTTCGGAAATTTTCAGCTTCAACAAGGTCGCCTTCACGATCATTTCCGACGCAAATTCCATGCCGTTGGTTCGCAAGTCCATCTTCTGGAATGCGCCGGCTGAAAACCCGCGCAGCCCGCAATTGAAATCGCCGATCGGGGAGCCGAAGAAGAGCCGGCCCAGCGCTGAGAGAACCGGAGTCCCGAGCCAGCGATTTAACCACGGCATCGCTCCCGGCTTGATCTCCCCGCGAAAACGGTTCCCCATCACCAGTTCGCTTCCGCCCCGAAGCTCCCTCACAAACGGCAGCATATCGCTGAAATCGTAGCTGTCGTCGGAGTCACCCATGATGATGTATTTGCCGCGAGCGGCCCGACTGCCATAGATTAGGGCCGCTCCATACCCTCGAATCGGAACGTCAACAACTCTGGCGCCGCAACTGCGGGCGATTTCCTGGGATCCATCGGTGGATCCGTTGTCGCTGACGACAATCTCGCCCCGCACCTGATTCGCATCCAGAAAACCTTGCGCCTTTCGTATGCAGACTTCCAACGTCTCGCTCTCGTTCAGGCACGGCATCAGGATCGTTACCTCAGGGTCCGACTGATCTTCGCCTGTAACCGAGGTCCCGTAATTTACCGACACCTTGCCGATGCTGACCGATTCATTCCGGGCTGATTTGGCGTTCACCTCTGAAATCTCGCGCAATTCACTCATTGGCTTCCCTTTTTTGAAACCCTCGATAAATCAGGCCGGTTCCCAACGTAGCCATGCCCAACAATCCCACCAACCATCCATTCAGGTTGACTGGACGGAGTGCAGGGGAAAGATAGGACACCCAGAGCGGCCACGGTCTAGGCAAGTAGAAGATCTTATAGTTGCGCATCCAGCCGGGCGCTAGACTGCGATCCACCTGAGGGGGAGGCCCCAGAAGCGTGTACGTACACCACTCTGTCGCCGGTATGGAGTTGAAGAAGCGGGCGGTTGGCGGTAGCCCCTTGCTCAGCGACATCATCTCACCAACTCGTTCCAATAGAGCACTGTGTTTGAAATAGACCCAGGAATCTTCGGCCCAGAAGTAGTCACGAAATCCTTTTTCGAAGAAGAATCGCTGATTCTCCACGCTGAGCGCCATGACCTGGACCAGTAGACCCAGCCCAACCGCCGCGACGACGAGTTCCCTGCGAACCCGGCTCAACGAAACGAAGGGGAAGGCCAGCGACCAAAGGGGAACAAGAACTGCCAAGTAACGGGGCCCCCAGCACCAGTCTCCCCCGACAAAGCAAATGCAGGACAAAAACAACATCAGAAACAGGCTGGCCATCAAAACTGCGACCGCAGTCTCCCGATGCCGTCGCCAAAGCGGTCCCATTCCCAGGATGCCCAGTATGATAGGGGGGCTGTAGAGAAAAATGCTCTTGCCGGGGCTGACCAGCAGCGTCAAGAAGCCAGCTAAGGGGTTTCCGAATAGCGGATAGGTATTGGCTGTGATCGACCTCATTTTGCCGTTTTCCAGCCAAGACCCAAAACGAAGGTCGTTGTACGCCAATGAGAGCACTACCCCCACTCCCACACCCGCAAGAAACAGACCATAGCGTATGCACGAGGAGCGGGCCTCGCTGGGTCGGTCCCATGCCGTACGAACCATAGTCCATGCCGATTGGAACGTTTGTTGAATGGCCGAGACGACTCGCCAGAGAATTGATTCCGGCTCTGTCAGCGGCGCGGGCGTGAACGAATTGTCTCCAGCCTTCCAGGCAAGCGTCGAGAGCGCAAGGGCAGGGATGATCAGCAGAAAGTATTCCTGATAAAGAACCAGCACACCGGCCATCAACCCGCCGGCTGCAGCGTGTGCCGCAGACTTGCGCCGGGCGCCCACGAATCCCAGATAGACGGCTGCCAGGGCAAAAAAAGCGTGCTGCGCATTGTCGAAGGTAGAGTTGGAAGCGGGCCAGATAAGAGTGGCGAAGCTGCTCACCATCGTCCAAGCAACGGCCCTTCGCGTCGTTACCCCCAATTCCAGATAGAACAGGAACAGGATGGGGGCGATCGCGGCCCCAAAAATCGAGGAGGTTAGAGAGAAAAGAAATTGACTCGGCTGAATGTCAGGCGCACTCGTGTAGAGACCCAACCACACCAGCGGCATCGCAAACACCGAACCGGGCGCTCCATAGTAAGAGTAGCGGAGTCCGTGTCGCCCCGGCACACTCATGATAGGCCCAATCCAGTTATCCTTAACGATCGGTTGTCCATTCGCCAGCAGGTTGTACGCCACATCGAAACGCGCCTGCCCGTCGACGATGTCAATCCGCCCCGGGCTGGTCAGCACGTAGAGGGCGAGGACGAACAGAAAGATGCCGCTCGCGATCCACCACTTTGAGCTCCGTCGGTTTGTTTCGCCCTCTTCGGACAGAGGCAATACTCGTACGAGCATATTTCGATCGAGATCAACCCCGATCCCGGCCCGCGGGGTTCTTCGTTCGGTCGAAACCCTGCTCATTTCCCCTCCGTCGCTGCCAACCGCATCTTCGCTTCCGTGCTATCCGGATTCAGGCGCAGCACTTCCTGGTACTGGGCGCGCGCAGCGGGGATATGTCCGCTTTGTTCCAGCGACTCGCCCAGCCAATAGTGGTAGTCCCAGACCTTCGGATCTATTGCTGCCGCTGCTGCCAGGTAAGCCTGTGCCTCGCGATTTTTGCCCTCCTGCAGCAATGCCCTTCCCAGATAGTGCTTCGGCCCTGCCGCCTCCGGAGCCCCTTCGATCGCGTGCGAGAGCAAGCGCTCCGCCTCGGCGTACTGCCCGGCCATCAAATGAATGTTTCCGCAGTTGTAGAGGGCCGAATACAGATCGGGTTCCTTTGCCAGGATCTGATCGCACAATGCAAGCGCCTTTCCGAAATCCCCCATGCGTCCGTACAGCCCGGCAACCGAGGCCATGCCCGTCTCAGACTTCGCATAATCCGGACTGATCAGCAGAGCCTTCTGCAGCATCACCCGTCCGGCGTCAAATCGTCCCGCGCGAATATAAGTCTCCGCCAGCGCCATGGCCGAATAGCCGTACTCCGGGTGCTCGCGCACCGCCCACTCGGCCAGTTCAATCGCCCTGTCATACGCTCCCCGCTGGCTGTACTCGGCGGCAAGGCCCACGGCGGTATATGGGTTACCCGGATACAATTTCTGCCCACGCAACAACACCAGAAAATAGCTGTCCCAGTACACCTGTTGCGAAAGTGAGGCCACCACATAGAAACTGCACAGCGCCACCGTCGCGCCCACCTGCACACGCTTCGCACTCCATCCCTTGATCGACGGCAGCAGCTGCAATCCCTTGGCCGCCAGAATCGCGAATCCGATCGAAGGCAAATAAATGTACCGGTCCCGGACAAAATCCCCATTCCCAAAATTCCGCAGGTACAACGCCGGAGCCAATCCCACCAGCAGCCACAGCCCGGCGAACGCAACCGTCGAATCCTTCTCGCGTCGGTTCCAATACCACAAAACAACCAGCACCAGCCCCAGCACCACCGCCGGCACAACCACGGGCTTGAGAATTGCCCCAGTAACATAGGGCGTGTAATAGAGTCCCGTCAGACCAACGGGAACCAGCAACTGCCGCAGATACAAAGCCAGCACCAGGGGCAAAGTCCGAACTACATCCATCATCCCGTGACCGGTATCGAACTGCCCCGTCGAGTGCAGCAACGCATGCTGCCGCAGCAACACGTACCCCAATGTCACCGCCGCATACGGAATCGCCTCGATCACCGCCCCGCGCAGTCTCCGCCCCCGTGACGCCTTCTCAGCCGCCGGATGCAACCACGCATAGATCGCCACCAGCGCCGTAAACGCCACCGCCATTTCCTTTGTCAGCAGCGCGCACATCAGCAGTGCCAACGACGCAATCCACCACGCCCTTCTCTTCTTCCCCGCTGAATCCCGCCCGTTCAGGAATGCCACAAAAGCCAGCGCCGCAAACATCGCGACCATCGTGTCCGAAGCCGCGGAAATCCAAGCCACTGTCTCGATATGGATCGGATGCAGCGCGAAGATCAGCGCCGCCAGCGCCGCTGTCCAATACTCCAATCCCAGCTTTCGCGCCAGCCAGAAGACCGACGCCACCGCCCCGACATGGAGCACGATCGCTCCCAGGTGCCATCCCCACGACCGCAGCCCAAACAGTGTGAAATTCAGCATGGACCACGCCACGAATAACGGCCGGTAGTACACCTGATGGCGAGCCACGTGATACCACAGGTCGCTGCTGAACGCCCGGGGCAGATTGCTCCATGCCCGGATAATTGGGTTGTTGACGATCTGTGGCCAGTCGTCCCACACGAATTCAAAGAAGAGCGTGCCGCTGTAGAGTACTAAAGTAACTATGCCGAGCGTCGAAACAAGTACCCATGGCCTTCCCAGATACTCAGCAAGTAGCTCCAACGCAGTAGGTTCTGAATGGTTGTGTGTCTCGTCCATGCTCTGCGCCGCCGGCGGGCATTCCTTTCGCGGACTTCATCCGGACACAGATCGTCCCTGCTTCGAATTGGCCCATAGTAACTCCGCCTCTCTCTCCGCGCATGTTACTCAGGTTACCGTCGTGTGCCATTTGACCCCCTGGTTCCCCCTCCCCTGTATGCGACCATCAGGCTCATGGGATCTGTCACCGGAGCCAAGCTTGCGAAGGCGCCGACCCCGGTTCTGTGTGTGGACCTGGACGGCACTCTGATCCGCGGCAACCTCCTGTGGGAGTGTGTCCTCGCCCTCCTCAAGACTCATCCCCTCACGCTCTTCCTGCTCCCTTTCTGGTTGCTTTCCGGCAAGGCCTTCGTCAAGCGCAAACTGGCGGCTACGACACATCTGGATCCGGCTCGACTTCCGTATCGGCAGGAAGTCATCGACCTGCTCCACCGGGAACGCGCCGAAGGCCGCCGCATCGCGCTGGTCACGGCCGCCGACCGCGAACTCGCCGACTCCATCGCGCAGCACCTCGCTCTGTTCGATGAGGTCCATGCCAGCGACGGTCAACTCAACCTGAAGGGACACAACAAGGCAGCTTTTCTTGCCCAGCATTTCGACGGACCGGGCTTCGAATATGTAGGCGACTCTGCTGCCGACCTTGACGTTTGGCGCAAGGCACGCGCCGCGTACGTCGTGGGTTCGAACCGTCGGGCCCAGCAAGCGGCCGCTGTCACCACGCTCAAGGCCGCCATCCTCGACCAGCCTGCCTCGTTTCACACCTGGATCAATGCTCTACGCGGACATCACTGGGCGAAGAACGCGTTGCTCTTTCTGCCTCTGGCCCTCTCGCACAACTTGACGCTCGAACCACTTGCCCGCACCTTTCTCGCCTTTGCGCTCTATGGAGCCTGCGCCTCGGGCCTCTATATCCTCAACGACCTGCTTGATCTTCATTCCGATCGCGAGCACCCCTGGAAAAAGGAGCGCCCTTTCGCCGCCGGTGAGATTTCGATTCCGCAAGGCTTGCTCGCCTCGTTGCTTCTTCTTTCGCTCGCCCTCGGATTCGGATTTCTGCTCGACCTCCGATTCGGCGCCGCCTTGCTCGGCTACGCCACCCTCACCCTGTGGTACTCGCTTCATCTCAAGAAAATTGCCTTGCTTGACGTCTTTGTTCTTTCCAGTTTCTACAGTTTCCGCATCCTGGCCGGTGCCCTTATTTCCGGTACCCCGCTGTCCCAGTGGTTCCTGGCATTCTCGTTGTTCTTCTTTTTAAGTCTGGCGATGGCCAAGCGCTATTCCGAGTTAGTCCACGCCCCCGATCTGCTGCAATCGGGGAACTCCGGGCGGGGCTACCGTACCGATGATCGAGAACTCCTGTTATCTCTTGGTGTCGGCAGCAGCTTCGCTTCCGTAGTCATCTTGAGCCTCTACGTGCACGGCCAGGAAGTGCGCGTTCTCTACACCTCGCCAGAATTTCTGTTTCTTCTCTGTCCCATCGTTCTCTACTGGCTAAGCCGAAACTGGCTCCTGGCACACCGCGGAGAACTCAAAGAAGACCCCGTCACCCTCGCCGTCCGCGACCGGGTTAGTTACGGGGTGGCGTTCGCATCTTCCATCGTCATCGCCGCGAGCATGCTACACGTGAGCTTTTAATGTCTGGTCAATCGGCAGCATCGTTGCAGAAAAAACGCGCCGTCGCCTTGCCCACCGAACAATATCTTTCGTGGGGTCGTTACCCGAAGACTGTCCATCAGCATGTCCACCGGCCCGCATGGAATGACCAGTTGCCGGACATTCTTCGAACCGCCGCGCCCGGTTCCCTGCTTCCCTACGGCCTCGGCCGCAGCTATGGTGACTCTTGCCTCAACGCCGGCCGGGAACTCATCGATTGCCGCCGCCTCAATCGCATCCTCGGCTTCGATCCGGATACGGGCATGGTCCGCTGCGAAAGCGGCGTCACTCTTTCCGACATCCTCGAGGTCTTCCTTCCCAAAGGCTGGTTTCTTCCCGTCACTCCCGGCACGCGCTTCGTGACGGTCGGCGGCGCCATCGCCAACGACGTGCACGGCAAAAACCATCATCGCGCCGGAACCTTCGGAGCGCACGTCCGCCAGCTCGGCCTGCACCGCTCCAGCGACGGCTTTGTCATTTGCAGCCCCGACGAAAATCCCCGCATGTTCCAGGCCACGATCGCAGGCCTCGGCCTCACCGGTGTGATTGCCTGGGCCGACATTCAACTGAAACGCGTAGCCGGACCGTGGATCGACGCGGGTGCGGTGCCGTTTCATTCCCTGCAATCATTTCTCGACCTCAGCCGCGAAAGCGATGGCCGCTTTGAATACACCGTCGCCTGGCTCGACTGCTTCGGCGGGAGAAACACCCGCGGCATTTTTTTCCGCGGCAATCATTCGGAACAGCGGGGACAGAACTCCCGTCCGAAATGGGGTCCGAAATTGCCGTTCGCGCTTCCCGCCGTGGCGCTCAACCGCTACACCATCAAAGCATTCAATAGTTTTTACTACCATGTTCACGCCGCCGACCAAGGCGCCTCCCTGGTTCGCTACGACTCGTTCTTCTACCCGCTCGATTCCATTCGCCAATGGAATCTGCTCTACGGCAAAAGCGGCTTTCTGCAATATCAATGCGTCGTCCCGGAAAATAATCTCGAAGCTCTCGAGGAGATCCTCGATCGCATCGCCCGCTCCGGCATGGGTTCATTCCTGGCAGTCCTCAAGCAATTCGGTTCCGCACCACCCGCCGGCCTGCTCTCCTTCGCTCGCCCCGGACTGACCCTGGCCCTCGACTTCGCCATGCGCGGCGAGCCCACGCTTCAACTCCTGCGCTCCCTCGATGAAGTCGTCCGCCAGAGCGGCGGCGCTCTTTACCCCGCCAAAGACGCACGGATGAGCCCCGCTCTTTTCGAAGCATCGTTTCCACGCTGGCGCAGTTTTGTTCCTTGCATCGACCCGACGATGTCCTCGTCGTTCTGGCGGCGGGTCACGGAGGCCGAATGACCATCACCATGCGCTCCTCGACTCCGCACATCGCCCGCATGCAAAAGATCGTTGTCCTCGGCGCAACTTCCGGCATCGCGCTCGAAATCCAGCGCCAACTCGCTCGTCAAGGACGCGAGTTACTTCTGGTCGCCCGCTCGCCGCAGCGTCTCTCAGAACTGCAATCAGACCTGCTGGCACGCGGCGCCCAGCAAGTCCTCACCGTCGCCGCCGACCTGGCCCAAGTCCAGCATCACGCGGACATCTTCGGCTTTGTCCGACAATCCTTCCCCGATTTCGACACCGTCCTCCTCGCCTACGGCGCCATGGAGGACCAGAAAACTTCGGAAGCATCAATCGACGTGTTGCTCGACGAACTAAATGTCAACTTCGTCAGCGCGGCCGCGCTTCTCACTCTCTTCGCCGCCGACCTCGAGCAACGCCGCACCGGATGCCTCGCCGCCATCACCTCCGTCGCCGGAGACCGCGGCCGCCGCTCCAACTACGTGTACGGCTCCGCCAAAGGCGCGCTCTCTCTCTTCCTCCAGGGACTCCGCAGCCGCCTTCATCCCGCCGGCGTCACAGTCATCACCATCAAGCCCGGCCCGGTTCAGACTCCCATGACCGATCACCTGGCAAACTCCTCCCGCTTCGCTCCACCCGAGCGCGTCGCGCGCGACATCATCCGTGCCCTAAACCGCCGCTCCCCGGATGTCCTCTACACCCCATGGTTCTGGCGCCCCGTCATGTCCGCAGTCCGCCACCTGCCTGAAACCCTCTTCAAACGTCTGGCCTTCTAACTATGGTGTAGCGCGGACACTCCTGTCCGCGTATTCAGTCTGCGCCTGCGTACACGTCTCCACCGCAGACCAGGGGTGGACCAAGCCTCCCGCGTGTCCGTGAGAAGTCGTTTGGCGGAGAAAAGTTCGGGGTCTTGGAAGACCATCCCCCATCCATTCCCAATTCGGGAGTCTCAAGCGGCTCGCTTTGTGACCCATGTCACTGTGTGCGGCCACGTTAAAGGTTCATAAAGGTCTAGGGACCGGAATGCGCTAGTTTCAAGTCGGGTCCTGAATCACCAGGCGCAGCAATGCGTTCCTGCCTCCCGGGCACTCTGGACATCTTTACGGGTCCTGATGTGATGTCCGGTGCGAGAGCAGAAAAAGGGGCCAGCTCATGAGCGCCGCTGGTTCGACGAAATCGCTGTTCGGCCCTCCCCCTTCCGGAATACGTGGCTGGCTCTTGCGTTACAGTTTCGCCGTGCTCGCGGTTGCGGTCGCCGCCGGCATCCGCTACTGGCTGGGAACTTTCGGACTCACTGCCCCTTACATCACCTTTTATCCCATCGTCATGTTGGTCGCGATCGCGGCGGGGCTTGGACCGGGGTTGCTGGCCACCTTGCTCTCCCTAACCACGGCTGCCCATTTCTTTCTTGCGCCGGCCGGATTCGCCGTTGAAAGTCTGGGTGACCGGATCGGGATGGCGCTCTTCCTGGTCATGGGGGCCACCATCAACGTGCTCGCAGAAGCGATGCGCCGGCGCGACCTGCAACTCAGACGCAGTCGAGCGGATCTCGACCGCGCCCAGGCAGTCGCTCAGGTTGGGAGCTGGAATCTCGACATCGCCAACAATGTGCTCACCTGGTCCGACGAAACTTACCGGCTGTTCCAGGTCCCGATCGGCGCGCCCTTGTCATTGGAAGCGTTCCTCGACCGAGTACATCCCGGGGACCGCCAGCAAGTCTCGGATGCATGGAGCGCTGCCCTCAAGGGGGCGCCGTATGACATCGAGCACCGCATTCTGGTTGATGGCAAGACCAAGCGGGTTCGGGAGAGAGCAGAGGTTGAATTCGGAGCCGGAGGCACACCACAATTCGCGACCGGCACCGTCCAGGACATCACCAAGCGCAAGCAGGCCGAAGAGAATCTGCAAAGGTCCACCGCGGAAATCGAAGACCTCTACAACCGCGCCCCCTGCGGCTACCACTCCCTCGACAAAGACGGCGTCTTCGTCCGCATCAATGATACCGAGCTCGATTGGCTTGGTTACACGCGCGAGGAAGTCCTGGGGAAACTCAACGTTGCCGGCTTGCTCACACCCGAGACGCGCAAGACTTTCGAGGAAAATTACCCGAAGTTCAAGACCACCGGGCAGGTGAAGGACCTGTCCCTCGAACTGGTTCGCAAAGATGGTACCGTCATGCCCGTCCTGGTCAGCGCGACGGCCATCCGGGATTCAGCCGGCAATTTCCTTATGAGCCGCTCCACCGTCTACGACATCGCCGAACGCAAGCAGGCGGAAGAAGAGTTGCAGAAAAGCAAGAAGGACTGGGAACTTACATTCGACGCGGTTCCCGACCTCGTAATGCTGTTGGACGCGGACAATCGCATTCTGCGCGCCAACCAAGCCCTGTGCTCGTTCCTTGGTCTGGAGCCCAATGCGCTCCTCGGCAAACACTGCTTTGAGGTGGTCCACCATCAAACTTCGCCTCATCGGGACTGCCCGTTGAAGCGCATGCTGATCACTGGACAGGGACAGCAAGGGGAAATTACGGAGCCCAGCCTGGGCAAAACCTTCGATGTGAGCGTGACCCCCGTTTGGGACGGAAAGACCTTCCGCGGGGCCGTGCACGTCATGCGCGATATCACGGCTCGCAAGCGCGCCCAAGAACGCCTGCGCCAACAACTGAGAGTCAACGACGCCATGTTCGACCAGGCGATCAGTTGCTTCGTTCTCCTTGATCCGGAGTTCAACTTCATTCGCGTCAATGAGGCCTATGCCAAAGCCTGCCACCGCAAGGTAGAGGAGTTCCCCGCCCACAACCATTTCGAATTCTATCCCTCCGATGCCAAGACCCTCTTCGATGAAGTGGTGCAGACCGGCCGTCCCGTTCAAGTTCTCGCCCGGCCTTTTTCTTTTCCCGACCAGCCCGAGCGTGGCACGACCTACTGGGACTGGACCCTGCAACCCATTTTCGACGAAACCGGAACCCTGGAATTCCTGTTCCTTTCCTTGAACGAGGTTACCGAGCACGAACGGGCCCAGCAGGATCTCAAGGAATCGCAGCGCGAGCTTGCCCTTAAGCACGAGCAGGTGCGCAAGGCTTCCCTCTACACCCGCAGCTTAATCGAGGCCTCCCCCGATCCTCTGGTCACCATCAGTCCGGAAGGCAAGATCACGGATGTGAACGAGGCCACCGAAACCGTCACCGGACTTTCCCGGGAACGCCTCATCGGCAGCGACTTTTCCGACTACTTCACGGAACCCGACCAGGCCCGCGAGGGCTACCAGCAGGTTTTCGAAAAGGGCTCCGTCCACGACTATCCCCTAGCCATCCGCCACGTCTCGGGCCACATTACCCACGTCCTCTACAACGCCTCCGTGTTCAAGAACCAGGCCGGACAGGTGGAAGGGGTCTTCGCCGCCGCACGCGACATCAGCGAAAGGAAGACGCTCGAAGAGCAGTTGCTCCAGGCCCAGAAACTTGAGGCCATCGGGAGGCTCGCCGGAGGCGTGGCCCACGACTTCAACAACATTATGGCCGTGATTCTCGGCTTTGCCGGGCTGATCCTGGAACGGCTGGCCCCCGATCACCCCATCCGGCAGCCGGTCGAAAACATTCAGAGGGCGGCCGAACGTGCCGCCGGAGTCACCCGGCAACTCTTGGCTTTCAGCCGCAAGCAGGTCATGAAACCCAAGGTTCTCGAGCTCAACGATCTGATCACGGAAGCCTCGAAAATGCTGGCGCGCCTCATCGGTGAAAACATCGACCTCGTCCTCAAGCTCTCCGCCGAACTGGCTCACGTCAAAGTCGATCCCGTTCAGATCGAACAGGTGCTGATGAACCTCGCCCTGAATGCCCGTGACGCCATGCCCAAAGGTGGCACGCTCACCATCACCACTGCCAATGCCGAGCTCGACCACGAATATCAGCAGATGCATGCGCCCGTAGTTCCCGGACAGTACGTCATGGTCTCAGTCTCAGATACCGGTATCGGCATGCAGGAAGCGACCCGCTCCCACATCTTCGAGCCCTTCTTTACCACCAAACCCATGGGCCAGGGTACTGGCCTCGGGCTTTCCATTGTTTATGGAATTGTCAAGCAAAGCGGAGGCAACATTTGGGTTTACAGTGAAGAAGGACAGGGCACAACCTTCAAGATCTACCTTCCCGCGATCGATGTTCCGAAGGAGATCGTATGCAAGCCCGAACTGGCGATCACTTCTTCGCCCGGTTCCGGAACCATTCTTGTGGTCGAAGATGAAATTGCGCTCGCGGAACTTACCCGCGCCGTGCTCGAAAGACAAGGATATTCCGTATTGGCCGCCAACAGCGCCGAAGAAGCTCTCAACCTGGCTCGCAGCCATCAGGGCCCGATTCAATTGCTCCTCACCGATATCATCCTCCGCGGACGAATGGACGGATTCGAGCTGGCCTCGCAACTTCGGGCCGAGCGTCCGGAAACGAAAATACTCTATATGTCCGGCTACAGCGATGCCCTGAATTCCTCGCGTCGCGAAGTTGATCCGAACGCAATCCTGATCGAGAAGCCTTTCACCACCCAGGAGCTTCGCGCCAAGGTTAGCGAAATCTTGACCACAAAACTCTCTGCCTAATCCACTTCGTGGCTGCACGTCAATCTCGTCGCTCTACAAGCCACTGATTGCTGACCACCAACCACTGCCTCCGGCCCGCCCCTTCCCATTAGTCACTGCAGTATGTGAGCGCCGTCACGGCAGCCGCCACGACACCCGTCACATGCTCTCCAGTGTCCTCGTTGGCCATTCGGCAGGGAGTTACAAAGATTTGCTCCTTTAGCGCAAGGGGTTTCCACTTGCGGTGGCCGAATTGACAGCCGCACCTTCGAGGCGTATTTCTTGTGAGTCAACGTGTAGCGCCAGCTGCGACCCGGCGTCCCCCAAACAATCAGCTGGCGTCAGATGTGACCGTCCCGCGCTAGCGGGCCTCTCAATCCTTCTTCCAGGAGATGTCACTCTATGTGTTGCAAAACGACAAAGTACGTCCTTTCTGTTTTTGTTGCGTGCATCGCACTCGCTCTGATCGCCCTCCCGGCTTTCGCCCAGGGCGCGAAGGCAGGACGATCGCTGCCCCACCCTCAACTCCTTGGTCCAGAAAACCTGTCCAAGCAAATCACCGTGAACGTCTGGCTCAAGCAGCACAATAAAGCTGCCTTCGACGAACTGGTCCGTCAGATGTACGACAAGAACTCCCCGACCTATCACCACTGGCTCACGCCTAACGAATACAAGTTGAAGTTTGCTCCCACGGACGCGGAAGCGGCGACCGTTCGCCAGCACCTCGCGAATAACAATCTGAGCGTGGTTTCCACCGACAAGTTCAACCACGTGGTGACCGCTCGCGGTACTGTCGCCGATGTGCAGCGCGCCTTCGGCGTGCAGTTGAATCGGGTTACCGTCAATGGCGCCGTTCATCGCATGCCCGCGGCGGAGCCCGCTATCGCTGGTCCCGCTGCACCACTCGTCGCGACCGTTCAGGGCTTGGCCGACCTCAGCTACCACAACTACTTCCAGCGCCGCATCGACCCTGATACCGGCAAGCCTGAGCCCATGGTTCCGGTCAAGAGTGCTGCGGCTGCTCCCACCAGTTCTGTTGTCAAGTTCTTCAATGCCAACTGTTACGGTGCCCGCCAGACGAAATTCTTCACGACTCCCGGTGGCGGCCCCCATGCCGTGTACTCCGGTGCCCGCTACGGCAACAACATCAATGCCGGCCCCCCGAATCTACCGCCTTGCGGCTATGACGCTCCCCAGATCCAGGTCGCTTACGGCTTGAAGGCTCTCTACAGCCAGAAGATCGGCAAGCAGCGTCTGGACGGTACCGGCCAGACCGTCGTCATCGTGGATGCTTTCGGAAACGACAACATCCTGAACGACAGCAACATCTTTAGCCAGATCAACGCTCTTCCACCCCTGACCTCCGGCAATTTCCAGATCTTCTATCCCACCGGTCCCGCGTCCTGCGGCGGTGTCTGCGGTAGTTGGGCGGACGAAACCAGTCTGGACGTGCAGTGGGCCCATGCCGTGGCACCGGGAGCCAATATCGCTCTCGTGCTGGGCGTAGACAACTCCTTCACCGCCCTCGATCTGGCCAACCTCTTTGCGATCGAGAACCTTATCGGCCCGGTCATCTCCAACAGCTTCGGCATCCCGGAGATCGTGCTGGCCCAGTATCTGCCTTCTGAACTGGTGGTCGAAAACAGTCTGACTCAGCTCGCTGCTGCCCTAGGCATCTCCCTAGATGTTTCGACTGGGGACGCCGGCGACAACCTCATTCTCGACAATGTGAACTTCGGCATCGACTCGGTTTCGCCCGGCGCCAATGCCGATTCTCCGTACGCGACCGCCATTGGCGGTACCAGCCTGTTCCTGAATTCCGATCGCTCGATTAAATTCCAAACTGGTTGGGGCAATAACTTAACCCGTATCGCCGATGTCACGCCCAATCCACCGGTGATTCCACCTCTCCAACTCGGATTCCAGGGTGGCGCTGGCGGCGGCGAAAGCCAGGTCTATGTCAAGCCCCCCTACCAGGGTGGCCTGCCAGGGGTGGGTCGTCAGACACCGGATATTAGCTACGTCGCCGATCCGTTCACCGGGGTTGAGTACATCATCACTGATCCCGCACAGGGACCGCTCATCGGCGTCGTAGGCGGCACTAGCCTCTCCTGTCCCATGTTCTCGGCTCTCTGGGCAATTACTACCCAGGCAGCCGGAACCTGGCTCGGACAGGCAGCGCCGCTGCTCTATAGCCTCCCGCCCGATGCGATCAACGACGTGCTCGCCGTTACTTCACCCGACAACGTAACCGGCACGGTCTACATCCCTAAGAATCCGCCCTACACCGAGTCCGCCGACTCGCTGGCGGCGCCCTTGGATGGCACCACCGATTACATCAGCGCGCTCTATAACTCGCCGTTCTCGACGCGCTGGTTTGTCATAACCTTCGGTACCAACTCCTCGCTGACCACCGGCCCTGGATGGGACAACACCACCGGTCTGGGCACCCCCAACGGCGCGGCCTTCGTCGCAGACGTCGTCGGCTCCCTTCCTTAGTCCAAACTGGTGTACTCAGAACCATAAGCAGGCTGGCTCGATTCCAGCCTGCTTTTTTCTCGCCAATCGAAATGTGGGTGCCCACTTATTCACGTTTGTTGCGAATGAGTGGGATTGTCACAACGTGCGAGACACAAGTCACCGTCAAGCTCGAACTCTTGTAGTTACTCCAGTGAGCGTGATCGTAGGGCTGCACCGTCGGCCACGAAATGTTCGTGCCCTTTCCGGAAAACCCGGGGACAGACGGAACGTTCCCTGATCTTTCTGCACCTACCTCGCTGCTGTTGGCGGCGGTGGACCACTGCGAACAGACTGCAACCTCAACCAAGAAAAAAGGGCCGCCCAAGCGGCCCTTCTCGCTTCACAAGAAACTAGCAACCAGAAACCAGCAACAGCTCCTACCGTCGGCCTCCGCGACCACCGCCGTGGTGGCCGCCTCCGTGCCCGCCGCCCGGCCCGCGTCCGCTGCTGCGACCGCCCCGCCGGCGCCGATTGCGATCGCCGCCACGTCCGTCCCGCCCGCCTTCAGGACGTGCCGTGCTCGGAACCGGCTGCCCTGTTTCCGCATCCACCCGGTTGAAGTTCGGTTCATCGTCATCGCTGAACTCCGCACCCCCTTCGATTACGGCCGTCGGCGAGCCTTGTGCCACTGCCGGTGCTGGGGTCGGCGCTCCTTCCACTTCTGGAGGGGGAGTCCCCCCGCCCATCTTCGCGCGCTGCTCTTTCAGAATCGCTTTGCGCGACAGCTTGATCCGGTTGCCTTCGACGGCCAGCACTTTCACCAGCACCTGGTCGCCTTCCTTCAACTCGTCGCGCACATCTTTAATCCGATGTTCCGCAACTTCGCTGATGTGCAGCAACCCATCCAGCCCCGGCAGAATCTCGACGAACGCGCCGAAATCCGCCAGTCGGCTGACCTTCCCGAGATAAGTCTTCCCGACCTCAGCCGAAGCCGTCAGGTCGCGAATAATCTGCAGCGCCTTGTTCGCCGACACTTCATCGTTCGAAGCTACGTTCACCTTGCCCGTATCTTCGACGTCGATCTTCACGCCCGTCTGCTCGATGATGCTCCGGATCATCTTGCCACCGGGCCCAATCACGTCGCGGATCTTGTCCACCGGAATCTGCAAGGTGTAAATGCGAGGCGCGTACGCCGAAACCTTGACCCGCGCTTCGGTGAGAACTTCGTCCATCTTGCCGAGGATGAACAGCCGGCCGCGCTGCGCCTGGGCCAATGCCTCTCGCATGATCTGCGGTGTGATCCCGGCCACCTTGATATCCATCTGCAGCGCCGTGATCCCGTCTTTGGTTCCGGCAACCTTGAAATCCATGTCGCCGTAGTGATCTTCCGCGCCCGCAATGTCGGTCAGGATGGCATAAGCGTCGCCTTCTTTGACCAGCCCCATCGCCACGCCCGCCACCGGAGCCTTCAGCGGAACACCCGCGTCCATCAGCGCGAGAGACGCGCCGCAAATGGTCGCCATCGAAGATGACCCGTTCGACTCCAGAATGTCGGAAACAACCCGCATGGCATACGGCCAATTCTCTTCCGTCGGAAGCACCGCTGAAACCGCCCGCTCCGCCAGTGCTCCGTGCCCAATCTCGCGTCGCCCAGCCCCACGCAGAAACGCCACTTCCCCCACCGAAAACGGCGGAAAATTATAATGCAGCATGAAGCGTTTTTTGGCTTCGCCTTCGAAGCCCTCCAGACGCTGCATATCGTCGCTGGTGCCGAGTGTGGTCGTAACCAACGCCTGGGTCTCACCGCGGGTGAAGATCGCGCTGCCGTGGGCTCGGGGCAGAACACCGGCTTCGATCCAGATTTCGCGGATCTGGTCGAAGGCGCGTCCGTCGGGACGCCGCTTGTTGCTGATGACCTGGTCGCGGAAGATGCGCTCGCGCAGGATCTCGTAGTACTTCTTGAGCTTCGCCTTGCCCAGGGCATCGTCCTCGGGAAGCGCAGCCAGCAATTCCTTCTCCAAGACCCGAACCAGTTCGTAGCTCTCGGATTTCGGATGCTTCTCAGTGTCGAGACTTTCCGCCAGACGCTTGCCGATCTTCGATTCCAGACCCTTGAAATAAGCCTCGTCGAATTCGGGCAGCGTCACCTGGCGCTTCGGTTTGCCGGCCTTGCTGCGGAGTTCGTTGATGCCGGCGCAAATCTTCTTGATCTCGGTGTGGCCGAACTCGATCGCGTCCACCACCGTCTCTTCTTTTACTTCCTTCGCGGCCGACTCGATCATCACGATGGCGTCGGAGGTTCCGACGACCATGATGTTGAGCAGGCTCTCGCGCATTTCCGAGTAAGTCGGGTTGACGATGAAACGGCCTTCCACCAGGCCCACGCGCACGGCGCCAATCGGGCCAAGGAACGGAATATCGGACAGGGTCAGGGCCGCCGAAGCCGCATTGATGCCGACCACGTCAGGGTCATTCTCGGTGTCGGCCGAGAGCACGAATGCGATGACTTGGGTCTCGCACTTGAAGCCCTCTTGGAACATCGGACGAACCGGCCGGTCGATCTGGCGGCTGGTGAGAACTTCGCGCTCACTCATGCGTCCTTCGCGCTTGATGAAACCGCCGGGAATGCGTCCGCCGGCGTAGGTGTATTCCCGGTAGTCCACGGTGAGTGGAAAGAAGTCGATGCCTTCGCGGGGGTCGGGATTGGCGACGGCGGTGGCCAGCACCACGTTTTCGCCCAGCCGCACCACGGCGGAGCCGTGCGCCTGCTTGGCCAGTTTTCCGGTTTCAAATAAGAGGTTTTTCCCGCCGGTCAGTTCGACGGATACTTGGGTGGGTTCAGGCTTCATAGGTCATCCTTTTATATGGGCAGGAGTCCGCCCGCGCGGGCACGGAGTTCGCACGGATCGGCGGGTGCCAGTGGTTCGCGGTTGGGAAACGCACGTTAAATAGAGGCTCTCGGAGTCAAAAAACCGGCTCCCCACGGAGCCGGCCGCGCTTTTATTTGCGGATACCGAGCTTGGATATCACGGTTTTATACCGTTCCGAGTCGTACTTCTTCAGGTAGTCCAGCAAACGACGCCGCTTGCTGACCAGCATGAGAAGTCCGCGGCGCGAGCCGTGGTCTTTCTGGTGCGTTTTGAAGTGCTCCGTTAATTGGCCGATGCGCTCGCTCAACAGCGCGATTTGTACTTCGGGGCTACCGGTATCGGTGGCATGCGTGCGGTACGAGTCAATCACGGATTGCTTTTGCAGTCTGGCTAGCACTAACCTGTTGCGCTCCTGTTCCGTCTCATTTTCGTAACGTGTTCGAGGATAACATGTTGCCGAGGACAGTGGCAAGGCGCGCGAAACCCTTTCAGCGCCGAGACTCAGAGTGCGCCGAGGAAAAAAGCGGGCCCTTGGCTTTTGCTCCTCGGGCGGCGATCCGAGACCCGCCTTTGCTCACTGGACCGCAGTTGGAATCTGCGGGGATAGCCAAGTTTCCTCGTATGTGGCAAGCTTGGCTCATGGCAAAGAGCAAACTGACCGCACGTGAAAAGTCCCGCCAGGAACGCGAACGGGCCAAATCCCTGGAAGACCGCTCCCGGCAGCTAATGAGGAAAGCGGCACAACTCCAGCAAAAGGCTCAGCAGGAGGATATCCGCCAAGCCGCTGCGGGGATCCCGAAACAGGATACTGAGCTGAAGTAAACGAGAGGGCCGCTGCCTGGCAGCAGCGGCCCCGATGGCTGCAACTTAATCCGGCTCTCGGCGAACCTTTTTTCGAGCACGCTTGCGGGCCAAAGCTTCTTTCACCCGCCGTTTCGCGCCCGGCTTCAGGTAGTAGGAGTGACGCTTGACTTCCTTAATGATGTCTTCCGTCTGAACCTTGCGCTTGAACCGACGCAGGGCGTTCTCGATCGACTCGCCCTCTTGCAATCGAACTTCTGCCAAATTCATCACCCCCAAACCAGCACATGTGTGCCTCTAAGAGCTTATCTCATTTCAAGAGGCTTGGCACCCGCTAGTGTGGCGCGGCATTCCCTTCGGCTCCGCTCAGGGCAGGCTCTGCCCGCGAGGGGTGGAGGGTAGGGCGGACTCTCCTGTCCGCGAACTCTGGACCCGAGATGCTTCCACCCCCTCCGCCATCTTGCGCAACGACAGCACAGTGTTGAGGCGATCAGCGGAGTAAGCGGAGCAATCACCCACCCCGTGCGAGGACCGCAAGAAACGGGGCGCCCGAAGTTAATTTAGAGAAGTGCTTGGAGATCTTCTCAGCCAAGCCGGGGACACCCGCGACGATATAATCGTGATCTTCACCTTATGAATAGAACAATGTTCATCTTGTCCCGAGCTGTCCTGATGGCCGGTGCCTTTTGCACGGCAGCCCCAGCGCAATCGAACCCGCAGTCGGCGCCCGGGTCGGCCCCTGCCGCGGCGCAAGCCGTGCCAGTGATCGATGGCGGAGCAGGCCCGTGCTCGGTTGAATTCACCATCATCGCGGCCGACGGCAAGCCCGCCGGGGCGGCCACCGTCAAAGTTCACATCGCGTATGGCTTTGGCGGATTTCACAAGCTCGATCTCCAAGCCGGCACCAATTCGGACGGCAAAGTGAAGTTCACCGGACTGCCCTCGCGTGTCCGGCGCTCGCTGCTGGAGTTCGAGGCCTCCAAGGATCAATTGGTGGGGACGGCAACCTACGATCCTGCAACCGAGTGCCGGGGTAAACGGGAGGTCAAGCTAGGAAAGGCGAACGGAGGGTCGGACTGATAAAGTTACGTGGGCTGCGGCCAGGTGGCCCTGCCCTTGCCGCCATCTGTTCTCACGGGGGCACCCCTTCGGAGTTAGGATGAACGCGAAGCCCGGGCGACCCGCCCTCACAACTCCTCAAGCCTTACGACACGATCGGTTCGGAACGTCTTGAATGTCTCGTTATCAAAGGCACCCAGATAATCGTGGCCGTTGCTCCCGCGTCCTTTGCAGCACAGCCAGATGAAGCGCTGCGTTACGACACCCTCGTTGTCAGAGTATTCGAGAAAACACACTCGCTCGGGCCGGATTGTTTCTGTCCAAGTGATCTCATCAATACGAAAAGGGTTGTGAAACTCAGGTCGAACCGGCTTCTGGCTTTCGGGGAACGCGCCCTTTTGTATGTAGTCCATCAGCTCGGCTTCGGAGATGACTGCCACTCCGATCTTTGCGGCTTTCCTTGCTTTGATGGTGTCGAAGCGCGAAGCCACCAGGTAGTTCACGTCGTAGGTAACACTGTCCGCAAATTTCGCGTTGGTATGCGTCTCTATCAGTTCGGCGGCTGACTTGCGTGGCATCGACAACGCCCCGGTGATTGCAACCCTCACCGCCATCTACTCCTCCTTGAGCTCACTGTCGATCTGCGCCATCTCATGGGTAAAAAATTGGCCGGACTTCGTCCTTTGAACTGCATCGTCGAGAGCAGCCTCTTTCGATTCGAAGGGTATGCCGCCCTTGAAACCGTAGGCGGATTCGTCGTACCAGCACCAACGACCCATGTCTTGTAGCCATTTTTCATGGCACGCCCCGACATGTCTGGAAAGTGCTTCTCGCAGCATTGCATCCCGCTTGCGGGCACGTTCGGGCTCGCCTTTGGCATATGCCTGGGCGCGCGCCTTGGCCTCTTCAATCCTCGCCCATCCGCAAGGCTCCGCGACCGAGGTAAGCTTCTCGGCCAATCCGTTGACCTTGAACTCGACGGTCGTGGGCTGCTTCTGGAAGGGACTGTACTCGAACAGGAAGGAATCTGCCTTCACGAGCCGCTTGGCGAGGCCAATAGGATCGGGCGCAAACAAACCTTGATGGTCGGACGCCTCACTCCAACTCTGCTGTTGTGGCTTCGCATCGTCGAATTTGATCCGCACTTTACCGTTGTCAACAATGTCATCGGTTCCTACGTATAGTTCAGTCTTGCCGCGAGTACACCGGATCGTAAGCATTGCACCGTGACCGCCGCTTTCGGCGAGCTTCGACAGATACACCGCTGGCGTATTGTCCATCTTGTCGGTCTCGGTGGAGACACGCCATCCCTTCAATTCATCCAGTGTTTTCTGTGCGGCGGAGAGTGTTCTTTCAACCTCGGCCTGAGATACCTTTGGCTCGGGCCGTTTGCACGAACTCCCGACAAGCACCAGAAGGATGGCCACGGCGCACGCAGGTCTCATCAGCCAAGCGTATTCTTGGAAGCTTTTGGAACGCAGTGTTTTAGCTCACATCGCTTCGTGATTGTAGGTCACATATTCCACATCGGATTCCTACTATCCTGCTGTCATGCAGATTAAGAAGAACGCAAATGTGGCAGTTGTGGTGCGTAAATCGTGGGCCCGGTTGGAAGGGATAAAGCTGTTCTTGCGACCACCAGACGAAGTGCAAGGCACAGACGACAGTCATGTCATCTTCGCGAGAGTCCTCGATTCCAATGATGACCGAGGCTTTTGGATCGAACTCAACACCAAGAGACATCAGCAGGACCCTTCTGTCGAAAGGTTCGCTTTGATGATTCCGTGGCAAGAGTTGCTCGCCATCGTCCTCGCGAAGGACTTTTCTCCAGCTCTGGAAAAAGAAGCGCAAGCGATGGGATTTACAATGTGAGGGGTGTCCCGTCCTTGCGTTCTTTGCAAGGGCGGGTGGCGATGCTGCTGACACGATACTGTTCGTTCCGTTGTGCCAACATTTTTGCCTCCCACCCTTCTCGCAAAAAGCGCGAGAAGGATGGGGCACCCTCCGCCTTGCCGGGGCCAGCGAGATCAAAAACCAAAGCCTGGGCCACCCGCCGGGGCACCCCACCGCGAAAAGGATGGTACATCCGGCAGGCGGATGGGTGGTCCACCCGCCTGCGGGCGCTTCCATCAGTTACTTGCAAAACGCGATCTGGTCATAGAGCGGGCTAGGGACACTGTCTCCGTTGGTCAGCAGCACGCCGACCTGCAGCGTGATGAGGTACGCGCAGTGAGCAAGAGCAGACACGGAGAAGGTGTGGGTGGCTGTCCCAAACCAGTCGCCGGGTTCCGGGATGGGCGGCAACGTGAAGGCATACGGACCTCCGGGGCCGGTCATGACGATGCTGACGCCGTTCGGATCCAGGTTCGGATGCGCCGCGGTGAACAGCACCGTCAGTTGATTGGTGAGATGGCCACACGGATGAGCGATCAGTTCCGCAACGTCGACCATGCAGACTGCGAGCCGACCCGGGGGCTGCAAACCACCATCCCAGTCGGGATGGAGTGTGATGTTGTTGTACAACGTGTTGTCTATGGCGACGTGGATGCACGTGCCGCCGTCGGTTTCCGAGGCAGGGTTGCCGTGCTGGCGGATGCGCATCCGTATCCCGAAATAGACGTCTTGCGCGAGTGGGTGTGCTGCCGCCGCCCCCGCGAGGACTCCCGTCTCGTCCGCAGGGGTGAATGGAGCGAGTGATTGTGAAATCAACTCAATCATGTTGCCGTTGGAAGCGAACGCGCCAGCGGCAGTGAAAGCATTGTTCTCTTGCGGGACCTGGATCCAGCCGTCGGCGGCGATGGTCGCGACTAGTTCGTTCGGACCGACGATCCCGTTGACGGTGTATTTCTTGGTATCCATGTGGGGAATCGGAAGTGGGTTGAAGTGTTCCCAGTGGCCGATCTCGGTCCGGGCAATCTGTGCCGGCAAGACGGGCGTCCAGGCGCCGGTCAGGTTGCCGGCGGCGTCGGTCGGAGCCGTTTCGAAGCGGTATTCCATTGCGACCCCACCCAGAGTTTGCGTGAGGATCCCGTTGAGCCGCAGCGTTGAGAAGAAAGCACGGTTGTCCGCTTTCGTAAGTCCGTTTCCGGTCAGTCCGCTATTCACGTCGGTGTCGTAGTCGTAGACTCCGATGGACGTGAACACCGGATACAGGCCCTCGGGTGGGCAGATCAGAATGCAGAACCGGCGACAGATCAGGTAGCAGACCCAGTGGCAGAGCTGAATGCAGAAGCGATGCAGTTCGAGTTCCTTCAGCAAAGCTCCCCAGGTTTTCCCGTCCCCTGAGCTGACGGCGGTAATCAACCGCTCTACCTCCGCCGGCTTCTGCGCCAGCCGCTGTGTCGCCTTCGCAAAGGCCAGGGCCTCTTCGAGGTGATTCTTGATTGGCTCCAGCGGAAACTCCCGGCAGAGCGTCAGGCAAACCAGAGTGCAACGCCAACTGCAGAACCACTCGCAGATGGCATAGCAGAAGCGAATCAGGTCGGCGCCGCGGATTACCTCGGCCAGCTTCTCGGCGTCCCCGGCATTCGATGCGGCAACCGCCCGGTCAAAAGCATCCTTGTGTTCGAGCAACCGGCGCAGAGCCTGGCCCGCCAACCGCAACTCGTCGGCCAGGTTCGGCCGCTCGATTTGGATTGGACTGCAAACCCAGCGGCAGATCAGCCGGAAATGCACGACACACAGCCAGTGGCAAAATAAGTGACACAATGGCTCGAGCTTGTACTCATTGACGATGCGCTCGAAGGCGTCCCGATTGCGCTTCTCCAGCACTTCCACCAATTCGCGTACGAGTTTCTCATTGGAAGTGATGCGCACGATCGCCTCTGCGAGCAGACGCGGGTTGGGCACCTCTTTGTACGGCTTGGGTGGCCCGCACAGTTCGAGGCACAAAAAGATGCACTCCTTGATGCGAATCCACTCGCACACCACTCGACATCGCGGAAACAAGCCGAGTCGCTTCAGAATGGCCTGAAACTCCTTCGCCTTGCCGGACCGAAACGCCTCATACGCTTCGCGAAATGCTTTCTCATCCTTCGCGAGACGCCCGATGACACCGACCCCCTCGAGGAGGTCGCGGAATGCGTCATAGTCGAACTCTTGACTTGCCATGGTTCCTCCATAAGTTTGACGGATCGTTGGTGGGGAACAATTAAAAGAGGGCGCCGCCCAACTCATCCCGCCAAGGGCGGAGGATATGAGGGCGCATAACTCGGTGCGAAGGGCCCAAGGATCAACTACAAGGGAAGAAGGTTAGAACACGGGGAAGACAGCGCCACTGCAGGGAAGAAGTTACGAGACGGACGCAAATTATGATCGTGATTCCGACAGATGTCAAGCGTAGAGATACCTTTTGTTCCTGGGCGGCTGGCCCGGGCTATTGTTACTCTCGACGGTGGCCCCTCCAAGCCCCCGCTTGGGCGGGGGTTTTCTTCGGGTCGGCGCACCCACAGGCGGGTGGCCGACGTTTGGGCGGTGACGATAGCGCGCCGAGTTGTTAGTGTCGGCAGAAGAAGAGACGGGGGTGCCCCAGGTTTCGCGGTTTTCGAAACGTGGGACGCCGAACTGCCGGCCCCTCAGTTTGCACAATCGCCGCGTCGTTAACCTCGCATTTGACGAACGAAAGAATGGAGACGGATCGGGAAAAGCCAGTTGGTGCCTCCATCGGCAGGCGCGGACAGGAGTGTCCGTGCTACACGAGACGTTGCTATTTTTCTCGCAGCAGGTGCCAGGCTTCTCGGTAGGCGCCGTAGAGGCCAGGAGTTAGAGGGTAGTCGCGAGGTGCCAGAAGGAGAGTGGTGTGGCCCTGGGCAACGGCGATGGGGACGATAAACCAGCCGTCCTCGGGAATGATGTGGGCGACAATAAAATCAACTTCCTCGGGTCGATACGGAACCAGGCCTCCGTGTGTGCGACGGCGGCAATTGACATGGTAGCGGCCGTTACGAAGCGTGGTCGTGGCTTTGACTTGGATGCGCCAGAGGCGATGTCCGGCTTCGAGGATGAAGTCGTAGCGCTCGCTGTCGCCGTAGGGCTTGGCCACGTGGAAACCCTGGGTGGCAGCTTTGTAAACGAACGCCAGTTCGGAAAGTTCTCCGCGGCGCTTGGTGGTGAGTTCGCGCTCGCGGGCAGTCTTTGGCCCCTGGGAGCGGGATCGGCCCGCGCCCCTGCTTCTCTTACTTTGCATGAGTCCCCAAATAAAAAAGGCACAAGCGGATGGCTTGTGCCTGGATTCTTTACCTTACTATTTATAGTATAGCAAATTCGATAGGGGTATTCCGAAGAGCTAACGGACAATATTTTCAGTGTGGAATGAGCGGGTTAGAGGAAAAAGGGCGGTTTGGGGGCTTGACAAGAAAACGGTTGCTGGTCGCCCGTGGCTGGTTTTCCAGTCAAATCCCACAGGAGGTGGGCTTATGCCAAAATATTTGTACCTTGCGGCCTGCCTGGGAATCTCACAGAGGAGAGTAAGCGTTTGAATCCATCATCAGGAGACACTAGGGAATGAAAGTGAATCGGCTTGTGACTGCGGTACTCGGGATGCAATTGCTGGCGGGACTGGCGACTGTGCCAGCGCTGGCTGCAGGTAAGAGTCAAACTCTGACCGGACAGGTCAGCGACGCGATGTGCGGAGCGAAACATCAGATGGGCAGTGCTGCCGAGTGCACGCGCGGCTGCATCAAGCACGGCTCAAAATATGCACTGGTGGTGGGGGACAAGGTGTATACCCTTGAGACTTCCGACCAGGCCACGCTGGACAAACTGAACGACCTGGCCGGGGCGTCCGCGAAAGTTACGGGAGACGTGGACGGGGACACGATTGCGGTGAAGTCGGTGGCAAAGTAAAGCAGTATTTCGTGGTTCGTAGTTCGTAATCCGTTCTCAGACAAAACAAAACCCGGTGGCTTCGGCCGCCGGGTTTCTTTTGTTCTGAAATTGCTGATCGTTAATCCTGTTTCTGGTCGTCCCTGCGTTTCAGGGTCGGACGATCGTCGTCGTTGGTCTTGTCAGTGCTGCCGGTTTTGTCGGTGGTGGAGGTACGGCGCAGGCTAGGCCGGCTCCCTTCCTTGTCGTCCAAAACCTTGTGGCGGTTCTCGATGACGGCCAGACGCGATTTCACATCGTCAAACTCAGAGGTGGAGACGACATACTGCGCGCGCGCCGGAAGAATCCGGCCGATCTCTTCCTGCGACTTCTCAATGCGATCCGGAGTCTGCGGATGCGACGCGAAGGCTTTGGCCAAGGTTCCGGGCTTCTTCTTCTCTTTCGCTTCCAGCTTTTCAAAGAAGCTGACAAAAGCCTGAGGATCGTATCCAGTCTTATACATGTACTGGAGACCGAGGTAGTCGGCTTCGGCTTCGAAGTTTCGCTGGAACTTCATGAAGGTGAGAGGGATGCCGAAACCGGCCGCTTCATAGACCGCGTAGCCTACGCCTCCACCCACGAAGATCAGCGGGATGGTGCCGAGGCGGGCCCATTGTGCGCGCGTCATCTGGCGAGCGTAGTGGTGGGCGGCGACGTGGGCGATTTCGTGGGCCATCACGCCGGCGAGTTCGGCTTCTTCATCGGCGGCCAGGATCAGGCCGGAGTTCACGTAGAAGAATCCGCCGGGCAGGGCGAAGGCGTTGACCTCGTCGGAGTCGATCACCTTGATGGTGAAGGGCACCTGGGCGTCGGAATTGCGCACCAGGTTCTGGCCGATGCGATTGACGTACTCGTTGACGACGGGGTCCTGAACGAGCTTGGCGCTGGCCTCAACCTGCTGGGCGTATTCGCGGCCGAGCTTGATTTCGGATTCCAGCGAATACCAGTTGCCCATGCCGCGGCCACCGATTTTGCGGTTACCGATCGCGTCCACGTCCTTCTCGCTGCCGTCGTGCTTGACTTTGCTGTCGTCGGGCTGCTGGATGGGGGGCGAGGTCTGGGGCGTGTTGGTGTCCGGAGCGGGCTCCTGCTGGGAAGCTTGATCTTTCGAATTCGGGTCCTTCTGGGTTTGGTCCTGAGCCCGCGCGGCGGGCACGACAAAAGCCAGTAAGGTTAGTGAGATCAACCATTTGCGGAACGACATGTGAACTCCCCCATCGGAAGCGGCAGACTTAGGTTGATTATACGCCGCGTGGCAAGTGCCAGCGACACAGAACCCTGTTTAGTTGGACGCAAGAAGAAGGTAGAAGGTTACTTGGGAATCTGCGACGGAGATGAGGGTCCGAGCTGCGCTCGGCGGGACGGGCAAGAATGCCCGTCCCCACACAGGAAGATTCCTTGGACGCGGGCTCGCTGAGTAGAGGAACGCAAGGTCGTCCCTCGACTCCGCAGGAACTTCACTTCGTGAAGTTCCTGCTCCGCTCGGGATGACACGGGTGCAAGGGTATACGGTGCGTAGCGAACTTCCGTTTTTGTGTTGGGGTTGGTTGGGGTGTACTATGGCGCGTTTCTGGAAAGGCGGAGTTGCATGCTGGATCGTCGGGGATTTCTTTCGTCGTCGCTGGCCGTGAGTGCGGGGTTGGCTTTTCGGGGCAGTTTGTGGGCGCAACTGGAAGCTTTGCCGTCGAAGCTGCCGGAGCGGTCACTGTATGACTCGAATGAGGACGCGTATTGGCGCGAGATGCGGAAGCAGTTTCTGATTCCGGCGGAGGAAGTGTATTTGAACAACGGCACGGTGGGGTCGAGTCCGGCGCCGGTGTTGCGGGCGGTGTTCGAGGGATATGAGGCGTGCGAGAAGTTGAACGAGGCCGATCCGGAGGACTATCCGATCTGGGGATACGCGTCGTGGAACCAGTTCCGCGATCCGCTGGCGGCGTTTGTGGGTTGCGACCGGAACGAGATCGCTTTGCTGCGGAATGCCACCGAAGCCAACAGCTACATTGCGAACGGCGTCGATCTGAAGCCTGGCGACGAAGTGTTGATAACGGACCAGGAGCATCCCGGAGGCGAGCACCCGTGGGATTTGCGCGCCAAGCGCTACGGGATCGTGGTGAAGAAGATCACGCTGCCGAGGCCGGTAGACAATCCCGCGCAAGTGCTGAATCTGTTCAGCGACGCGATCACTCCACGAACGCGCGTTTTGTTCTTCAGCCACATCAGCACATTCTCCGGAGTCGTGCTGCCGGCCAAGGAGCTGTGCGCGCTGGCTCGAAGCAAAGGAATTCTCTCAGCGGTCGATGGCGCGCATGTTCCGGGGATGATGCGGCTGAACCTGCACGAACTGGGTTGTGATATGTACTCGTCAAGTCCGCACAAGTGGCTGCAGTCGCCCAAGGGGTCGGGATTCCTGTTTGTACGCGATGAAGTGATTGACCGGGTCTGGAACACGATTGCGACCGAGGGCTGGGACGATGTGAAGATCCGAGCCGAAAGATTCCAGCGGATCGGGAGTTCGAATGTGCCGGCGCTGTGGGGATTGCGGGCATCGATTCAGCTGGCAAACGAAATTGGCATGGAGCGGATCGAGCGGCGGCACCGGCAGTTGTGTGACTACATTCTGGCGGCGATGCTCAAACGCGGCGCGGTGTCGTGGACTTCTCCGGATGCGACGCTGCGGTGCGCGATCGCGACCGTGAACGTGCCGCCGTTGCCGAGGATGGAGCTGGAAGAGTGGCTGTGGAAGGAAAAGAAAATCCGCATCCGTGGCGCCGATCCGCACAAGCTGCGGCTGTCGACGCCGTATTACATCTCGCGGGCGGATATTGACCGGTATCTGGAGGCGTTTGACGAGTTCAGGAAGAAGAAGGGCGTCGCGTGACCTCAGGGGTTCTAACGCGGGTTTATGAGCTCCGGCTCTGATCACTATTCACGATCCACTATCACCACCGCGAATCCTCGCAGGTCCTGTAAAATCGTCACCGCAGGTGGGGAGCGAGGAGGTGACCTATGCGACTCATTCCAACTCTGGCGGTGGTGCTTCTACTGAACGTTAGCGCGCTTCTGGCTGATGAGGGCCATCATCACGCGCTTAGCGAACAGGAGGTCGGCTCCGTGCACTTTACTACCTCTTGTTCGAAGGCCGTCCAGACCAGCTTTCAGCGAGCGGTCGCCCTGCTGCATTCGTTCCAGTACGAACAGGCGAGGGCTGCATTCAACGACATTTCCCGGCAGGATCCGCAATGTGCGATGGCGCAGTGGGGCGTTGCCATGTCGCACTATCACGGACTGTGGCACAGCGGCGACCTGGCCGCCGGCCGCGAGGCGCTCCATCGAGCGCAGCAGACTGCGTCGCGCAATACCGCCACAACTCCACGCGAGCGCTCCTACATTGATGCGCTCTCCGAAATTTACAAAGAAGATGGGAAAGACGAGTACGCCCATGCGCAGGCCTGCGAACAGAAACTGGCGGCGCTGCAGGCTTCTTATCCCGACGATACCGAAGCCTCGATCTTTCACGCTCTGATGCTCGACGTCACCGCGCCCAAGACGGATAAAACCTTTGCCAACCAACGCAAGTGCGGTGAGATTCTCGAGCCGATTTTCGCCAAGCAGCCGAACCATCCCGGCGTGGCGCATTACATCATTCATTGCTACGACAGCCCGGCGCTAGCGGAGAAAGGCTTGGGCGCTGCGCGCAAGTACGCGACCATTGCGCCCGCGTCCGCCCATGCCAACCACATGCCGTCGCATCTGTTCACCCGCGTTGGATCCTGGGACGAATCCATTCATTCCAACTTGCGTTCTGCTGAACTGGCCAGGGATGCCGAGGCCACGTCTTCCAACGGCGAAGCGCGCGACCAGCGCCTGCACGCCATGGACTATCTCGAATATGCCTACCTGCAGAGTGGACGCGTCAGCGATGCCCGCTCCGTCCTTGATCAAATGAACGCCCTGCCGCCTGTTTCCGGGCTCACGCTCACCGGCGACTACGCCCGGGCAGCGGTCCCCGCCCGCTACGACGTGGAGTTGGGCAAGTGGGAGGATGCCGCCCGCCTGCGCCCCATCGCCGACAGCGTTCCCTGGGCGCAAGCCATCACTTGGATGGCGGTTGGCCTGGGAGCGGCTCACTCTAACGATCGCACTCGCGCGTCCGAAGCAGAGCGGAACCTGGCCAGCCTCCGCGATGCCGCCCAATCGAAAAGTCCGTACTGGTCGAATCAGATCGAAGTCCAGCACCGGGAAGTGGCGGCATGGATTGCGCAAGCTTCTAACAAGCCTGATGACGCTTTGGCCGGCATGCGCTCCGCCGTCGAACTCGAAGAGAGCATGGACAAGGACGCCGTAACGCCCGGCGCGGTCGTCCCCGCCCGTGAGTTGCTTGCCCAGTTGCTGCAGGCCCAAGGCCGGCCGCAAGATAGTTTCGTGGAGTATGAAACCGTTCTGAAGACAGCTCCCAACCGTTTCAACGCGCTGTGGGGAGCGGCTTCCACGGCGGAGTCGACTGGCAACACGAGCACGGCCTCAACCTATTTCCGAAAATTAATCGGCATTGGAGTCGGCGCCGAGCGCCCGGAACTGGAGACTGCACGCAAGAAGGTCGGAGTAGTAGCTCGAAACTGAAGCGTGCCCAGAGATGGCCCACCCTTTGCCCCTAACCACCCGAGGTTGCCCCACCCTTGCGTCCTGTGCAAGGGTGGGGCTGTCCATCAGATCGCTCCATAAGATTCTGGCTTATGCCCTTCTTCTGGGGGCGGAGGAGTTTCCGATAGTATGACTACGACGGAGCCGGATCGGTTCTGGTGAACGAGCAACAAACGGTGAAACTGAAGCAGCAAACGACGAACAAAAGTTCGAATGACAGTCAAAGTCTTCCCACCCTTGCAAAGTGCGCAAGGGTGGGGCAGCCTCAGTTGTCGTGGGAACTCACAGGTGGGCCAGCCCCCCGACACGGCTATCTAATCAGCCATAATCTCAAGCGCGTGCAGTAGAGTCCCCATGCCACCACCCGCCACCGCCGCTCGCCTCGGTCCCATCCCCAGACTGGCGCTCGTCGTTTTTTTTCTGATCTCGACTGGAGTGAGTGGGCGACAAACGCTCTGGTATTTTTCACACGGCCCGACGGTCACAGATTTCAGAATATTCATGACCGGCATCGATATGATGCGCTCCGGCGAGGGCCACGATCTCTACCACTTTGATGCCCAGCAACGGGTTCAAACGCGTCTCTATCCCGAAACCAAGGGCAGTGGCCTGATACCTTTCAACCACCTTGCGTTCGAATTGTTGTATTACTGGCCAATCTCCCGACTCCCGTATCACAGCGCGCTGATCGCCTGGGCCATGATCAACGTGGTTTTCGTATTCCTCATTGGTTGGCTGCTCGCGCCTTATACGCAAGCGCTCCGACACACAGCAGGCGTACCGCTCGCTCTCTATTTGCTCGCATTTTATCCCGTCATATTTGCCATGGGACAAGGACAAGACTCACTTGTATTCTTCTTGTTACTCGTCCTGTCTTTGCGCGCCTTGGACACGGACCGCACGTTTCTTGCCGGATTTATTCTGGCGCTGGCCAGCTTCAAGTTCCATCTCGCACTGCTAATCCTCTTCTTCGTTTTCTTTTTGCCTGGAAAATGGCGTGGGCTGGCGGGCTTTGCCGCGGGTGGGGTTGTAGTGGGTGGAATCTCGCTGGCGATGGTCGGGCCTCACCTCATCCCCGAGTACCTTGCGATGCTCCGCAATCAGGGAGTCATGACGCCCTGGGGATTCATTCCCTGGTACATGCCCAATCTGCGCGGCTTATTGGAGTGGGGGCTCGCACCGCAGCTCGACCTCGGCAGCATTCTTCCCGTCATTTTCATGGCGTCCGCCGTCGTCGGTGTGGTGGCGACATGGCTCACCCTGCGCAGCCGCGCTCAGCAAGACCCCAGCCTCGCATACGCGGTGGCTATTCTGACCACCGTGCTACTCAGCTACCACCTCCACATGCAAGACCTGGCCATGGCCGCCCTGCCGATGCTGGTACTGCTCGACAGAATGATCCGCGAGCGCACCATGCGTCCCGAGACTGCCGGTGCCGCAACCACGCATCGAACGTTCTCGCCAACATGGACCGCCAGTATGGTACTGGCCGTGGCCAGCCTTTATCTGTTCCGCATTGCCGGCGAGCCCTTCCCGGTCCTGCAAATTCGCGGCTGCTTGCTTGCTGTGCCGGTATTTCTTCTGTGGATGGTGGCTTTGCACGCGTGGTGCTCGATCCGGTCAACCGTACGGGTGGCAGCGTAGGCGAGTGGGTCCGTCGGAGCTGCGACGCCCTGAAAGAACGCCAGTTCCCCCTCGATACGTGCTGTTTTGCGGGCCGGTCTTTGTGGCAATCGTTCGATGGCTGAAAGCTGCTCTACGTCCAGCGGAACCAGCGCAATGCGAGGATGAACGAGATCCCTCCCCAGAGCGCGAGAATCAGAAGGCGCACCGACTGCGACGGAAGTGAGGCGCCTTCGAGGATGGTGGCTCGCAGCGCGTCGTTGAGGGCGGTCAGCGGCAGGGCTTTGATGAAGGGCTGCGCCATGGCCGGGAAATGCTGGTAGGAGAAGAAGACGCCGGAGAAGATCCACATCGGCATCATCACCAGATTGATCAGGCCGCTGACGCTTTCAATTTTCTGCGCGCGGCAGGCAGTAAGCAGGCCGATTCCACCGAAGGCAATCGCGCCGAGCGTGCCCAGCAGCAGCACCGACACAATCGAGCCCAGCACGGGCATGTGAAACACCAGCACGCCGAAGCCGAGCAGCAGCGCGACTTCGATCACCATCAGGACCAGGCGGCTGCTGGTGAGGGCGAGCAGGAAGTCGGTGCGGCGCATCGGGGTGGCTACGAAGCGCTTCAGCAGCTTGCGCTGGCGCATCTCGACCAGCGCGAAGCCGATTCCCCACATGCCGGAGTTCATCAGGTTCATGCCGAGCAGGCCGGGGATGAGGAAGTCGATGTAGCGGGAACCGGGCTCGCTGGAGATTCTATTCGAGGTGGCGAGCGCGTCTTTGCGTCCCGCCGCAGCTTGAACGGCAGCATCGATCTCGGAACGCGAGAGCACGCTTTCGGGGCGCGACGGGTCGTAGTAATACGTGACGCTGCCATCGGGGTTGGGCTCGATCACCAGATCGACCTTTCCGAAATGAAAATCTTTGAGTGCCGCTTCGCGCTCGAGGACCGTCGCATGAATGGAAGAGTGGGCGGGCGACGACTGCAGCATGGCGAGGGTTTTGATGGCGCCGGCGTTTTGGACCACCGCGACCGAGGTGGTGTTGGCAGGCTTGTTGCGAAAAGCGATGCCGAGCCCAAAGGCCAGCAGCAGCGGAAAGCCGAACACCCAGAAGATGATTTCCGGCTCACGTTTGAGTTCCAGCATACGAGCCCACAGCAGGTGCGTGTAACCGGACCAGCGTCCGTTGCGGCGCGTGGGAGCGGCGGGGATGGGCGGCCGACCTTCGAGTTTCGGAGTCTTGGGAATTGGCGTGGTGGTTTCGGTTGCCATTTAGTCCTCCCGCAGATGGCGGCCGGTCAAGTTGACGAAGACATCTTCGAGGCTGGCCTGGCGCGTGCTCAGGTGTTCGAGTTGCTGGCCCTGATGATTCACTACTTCGAGCAGTGCTGGAATGGTAAGGTGCGGCTCGCGCACGTTGAGGCAGATGGTGCCGTTCTCGTTGCGCACGGATTCGACGCTGGGTAGAGCGCGCCAAGCATCGGTTCCCTGCCCGTTCGAGTTACCGCTGACTTCGAACTCAACGACGTGATGGCCGCCGAGGCGGTCGATCAAGTCAGGTGGAGTTCCTTCGGCGATGATCTGGCCGTGATCGACGATGGCGAGGCGGTCGCAGAGGCGCTCGGCTTCGTCCATGTAGTGGGTGGTGAGCAGGACCGTGCCGCCCTTTTGCTGGAAGGCACGGACGATGTCCCAGAGCTGGCGGCGGCTTTGCGGATCGAGTCCAGTGGTAGGTTCGTCGAGAAACAGAATGCGTGGGTTGCCGACCAGCGCGGTGGCTACGGCGAGGCGCTGCTTCTGGCCTCCGGAGAGCTTGCCGACCCAGCTGTCGGATTTCTCGGTGAGCTCGAGTTCGCGGAGAACGTCGGCGGCGGGGCGCGGTTCGCTGTAGAAACTGGCGAAGAGTTCGATGGTTTCGCGGACGTTCAGCTTTTCTGAGAGGCGCGTTTCCTGGAGGGAGATGCCGATCCACTCGCGCAACTGGCGCGGGTGGTCGGCCCAGGTGTGGCCGAAGATGCGGACGTCACCGGAAGTGGGCGCGAGCAGGCCTTCGAGGATTTCGATGGTGGTGGTCTTCCCTGCTCCGTTGGGACCGAGCAGGCCGAAACACTCGCCGGCTTCAATGCGCAGACTGACGCCGCGGACGGCTTCGACTTTGCCGTCGTAGGTCTTGCGCAGGTTGGTGCACTCGATGGGGGAGCCCACGAGCAGATTGTAGCGTAGAAGAGGGAACCAACTATGCGAAGAGAAGCTCGCTGCTGCTGCTGCTGCGGAGCTTCGCTCCGCTGGACGGACGTGGGCGTCCGTCCCTACGTGATTCGTTCAGGGTCTATGCTGTGTGGTTGGCATGGGCGCGTCGCCTTTGGCGTTGCGCCATAGGATTGCGTTTAGCTTTTTCGCGTCGGCGGCGTCGGGACGGGAGAAATCCATTTGTGAGGATTCTTTCGCTCCGGGCGCTTTCTTCTCGTTCACTTGATAGAGGAGGCCGCTGCGCAGATTCTTATCGTCGGCCTGGTATGGCGGCTGCGTTCCCGGGCCGGAGAACAGCGGCGTCATGAGCGGGGCGTGCGCGTCGAACAGGTTCATCGGAGGAAGGCCGAGAAGTTCTTCCATGGTATGGATCACGCTGACCGTCGTATAGAAGTGATGGTCGACAAACGGCTTCTCTGCACGCGGGGAATACTTGCTGATGACGAAGGCGATGGAGCGGTGGGCATCGACGTGGTCGGCGCCGTCTTGCGCGTCGTCTTCGAGGACGAAGATGGCGGTGTCGTCCCAGTAGGGACTGTGGGAGACGGCATCGACCACGCGGCCTAACGCTAGATCGTTGTCGGCAACGGAAGCTTGGGGCGAGGGCTTGCTGGGACGCGTGCCTCCGGTGTGGTCGTCGGGAAGATAGAGCAGGGTGAACTGTGGGAGTTGTTTTGGTGTCCCCTTCTGCTTCACGAACTCGTCGAACTCGCGCAGGAATTCGTCGGCTCGGAGCTGGTCGGGATAGTCGGTTTCGAAATCCGGGAAGAGTGGGTCGTAGTGGTCGCGCAGTGCGGCTTTGGTGGGACGCATGCGCTTCAGTTGTGGAATCGCCCATGGCCACGGGCTCGGGCCACCGCGCGGATTGCCGACGTTCTTGGGTAGGGGCTCACCTTTCTTGATTTCAGTCACCGGGCAGCTGGCCGAGGCGGACGAGGGTGTTCCCTGCTTCGGCGAACTTACCTTTTGGTTTTTGCACCAGACCGCGTGGATGAATTCTCCGTAGATGCGATAGGTGAAGGCGCGTTTCGCGAGGTTATCCCAGATGAAACCGGTGCCCGGATCGTCAACGTCGGGGATGTCGTGTTCGAGAGGTAGTTCGTCAGCCACGCTGCCGTCGGCGTCGTAGGTGCGCTCTTTGCTGCGATAACCGATGGGCCAGTTTTTCTCGTTGTAGTCGGAGGTAATCGAGGCAGTGGACCAGATGTGGCCGTCGCCGGAGACTTCTCCGCTGTCATAGAAATTGTCGAGCACGCCGAACTGGAGCGCGAGCTTGTGCTCGTTGGGCGTGATATCGGCGCCGTACATGGTGAGCGATGGGTCGCCGTCACCTACGGGCAGGTCACCGAGGATTTGATCGTAGGTGCGGTTCTCTTTAAGAACGTAGATCACGTGGCGGATGGGATTGCTTCCGGCGGCGAAAGTGAACTTGCCGGGATCGACGCGGAGAAGGTTATCTTCTTCGACTTGATGTGTGTAGGCGGCGAGGTTTTTGTCGATGTCGGCGAGGCTGAGGCGCTGGATGGAGCCGCCGATCAAGGTTGGAATGTAGGGGTGTTCCTTTCTTTTCCGTTCACCTTTCAGCGTGCCCTGCATGTTGTTGGGGCCGCTACTTTCTCCTTTGGCGGTGGCGATGAGCAAGTCGTTGCCAGCGATGGCGAGCGCGCTGGGATACCACTCGGTGGGGATGAAGCCGAGGGGAGGAACCTCGTGCCATTCTTTTGCCGCATTGAGATCAAAGACGACGATCGCATCGAGCGACGCGCACGCAACGAACAACCGCTTGCCGTCAGGCGAAAGCGCGCCGGCTTGTGGGACCGAGCCCGCGTGGCCCACAAGATTCTCGAAGTTGGCGCGGAAAAGATGTTCCGTCTTGCCGTTTTTCAGATCAAGGGCGACAACGAAATCGAGGTCGGTGTTGCTCAGCGTGACGTATAGCTTATCTTCGTCAGGACTGAGCAGCATGACCGTCGGGTGCGTACTGGGTGCAGTTGGATCCGTGCGGCCGAAAACGTCGTACCAAGCCTCGACCTTGCCCGTTTCAAGATTTACCTCAGCAACGGTAGACGCGTTCCACAGGCTGACCCAGGCCTTGGTGCCTGCTTTGTTCGCGATCACTGTATACGGATATGCGGCGGGAACGTAGCGACTGCGGCTTAGGTCGAAGGACTTAAGAATCTGGCCGGAGGTGGTGTCGAGGACGATGACGTTGTCGGAAAGATTGTTGGCAACGAGCAGGCGGTCGCCCTTGGGGCCGGGGAGAACGGCGAGTCCTGCGGGGTATGGGAGAGCGGTTCCGGCGGGAGTTTTGCGAACGCCGTAAGCGACTTCTTTGCCTTCGGCGAGGCGCTGTGGAGGGATTTTGATGAAGCGCTCAGGCGCGACTTGACCGTCCGTGAATTTGTAGACCGCGATGCCGTTGCCGGTGCTCTTTGGCTTCTCGCCGGTTGGGTCGGTAATCGAGCCCATCGACGCGTAGAGGTGTTTGCCTTCGCGCGAGAATGCGAGGCCAAGGAAGTAGCTCTGGCGGGTGGTCTCCTCGTCGCTCAGTCGGTCGTCGGGGAAGTCGTGGAGCTGATTGTTGCTGAGATCGAGAATGGCGATCGACTGGCGTGCGCCGGTTTCCTGTGTGCCGTATCCCTGGTTGAGTAGCGCGGCATAGCGGCCGTCGGGACTGAGGGCGATGGTCGCGGGAAAGCTATTGGTGCGGGCGAGGTAGCCGGGGACGGGGAGCGTCAGGCTCTTACTGGTCGGAAGATTGATGCGGCGCGAGCGATCAGCAGCGCGTGCCACCACGAACACGACTAGAACCGCCGAAAGAGCAAGCGAGATAACGGCAAACTTTTTCACGTGCGAAAGGCCTCGGGAGGGTTGTACCATCCTGGCGCCAAGGGAAGCAAACAGGAGAAGAACATCAACGGCGCGTCCAGCAGGCCGGAAAGACCGCACGCACCTGCCGAGCTTCGCTCAGCCGGACAGCCGAGGGCGGCTGTCCCTACGTGGACGGAGTACAAGCGACGATGAATCTGCTCTAGCCCACCAAATGCACTTCCGACACTGGCTCTCCGGAGCGCGATTTCTTCACACCGATCAGCTCAACCGCTTTGGCGGCGATGTGTTCGGCGGAGACTTCGAATTCCTTGATTAACTCCCAGGGGGCGCCGGAATCTCCGAAGCGGTCTTTTACTCCGATGGCGCCGGTGATGATGGGGATGCCGTAGAGCACGGGCGATTGCGTAATGGCGCTCGATACTGGCCACGCCAAGGCGCCGATCTGGTGCTCTTCGGCGGTCAGAACAACGCTGGTGTCGCGGGCGGCGCGGACGATGGCTTCGGTGTCGAGCGGCTTGAGGGTGTGCAGGTTGAGGACGCGGGCTTCGTAGCCGAAGTCCTGCTTCAGGATCCAGGCAGCACGCATGGCTTCTGGCACCATGGGGCCGCAGGCGATGATGGTCAGGTCTTCGCCCTCGTCGCGGTATTCGGATTCGAGTTTGGTTTCAAAGGCCTCGATGAAGTTGGCAGCCTCCTTGCGCAGACGAATCACGTTGGCCTTGCCAAAGACGAAGGGCGTTTTTTCGTCGGTGACGATGGGCGTGGCTTCGCGGGCGAAGCGGATGTACTTGGGGCCGACGTGCCTGAGCAGCAGGTAGTCGGTGGCTTTGCGGGTCTCGACGATGTCGCAGGGGACGACCACATTCATGTTGGGCAGTCCGCACATGGCGAACAGATCTTCGAGCGCCTGGTGAGTAGCACCGTCGGGGCCGACGCTCACGCCGCCGTGGGCTCCGGCAATCAGGACGTTGAAGTTGCCGTAGCAGACGGAGGTGCGAATCTGGTCGAGATTGCGGGCGGCGGCAAATGTGCCGTAGGTTCCGAACACGGGCAGCTTCCCTTCCTTGGCCAGTCCGGCAGCAGCGGCGGTGGCGGATTGCTCGGCGATGCCCATGCTGATCCAACGCGCTTTGCGTTCCGGTTTGTTGGCGTAGAACTCGCTGATGGTGATCGAGCCGGAGATGTCGAGGCCCAGGCAAACGACGCGCGGATCGTCGCCGTTGGCGGCGAGCGACTGGCCGAAGCCGAGGCGCGTGGGCTTCATCTGCACTTTCATGGTGTCGGCGGCATTCCACCAGTAATTGCGGTGGAACTTGGGCATCTTGGCTTCGAGTTTGCGCTCGACTTCGGCTTGATATTGCTTGGCGTGGGCGAAGAGTTGCTCGACCGGGATCTGGCCGTCGAGACCGAGTTCCTTCAAACCTTTGTTTAGCTCTTCGAGGTTGGGCGCTTTGCCGTGCCATCCAGCCTGATCTTCCATGAAGCTGACGCCTTTGCCCTTGACGGTATCGGCGATGATGACGGTGGGCTTGCCGCGACCGGCTTTCGCCTTTTCTAGCGCCTCGACTACCTGCTTCATGTCGTGTCCGTTGATGGTGAGGACTTCCCAGCCGAAGCTGCGATATTTTTCTTCGAGCGGTTCGACGTTCATCACGTCTTTCACCCAGCCGTCGATCTGAAGGCGGTTGCGGTCGACGATGCCGACCAGGTTGTCGAGCTTGAAGTGGCCCGCTTCCATCACGGCTTCCCAGATCTGGCCTTCCTGCTGCTCGCCGTCGCCCATGATGCAAAAAACGCGGTGATTTTTCTGGTCCAACTTGCCGGCGAGCGCTATGCCGACGGCGATGCTCAGGCCCTGGCCGAGCGATCCGGTGGAGACCTCAACGCCAGGCAGCTTGAGCCAGTGCGGGTGTCCCTGATAGGGCGAGTAGAGCTTGCGCAAGAGCGCGACGTCTTCTTTCGGGCAGAAGCCGGCGAAGGCTAGGCCCAGGTACAGGCTGGGCGCCTTGTGACCCGTTGACCAGACGATGCGGTCGCGGTCGGGCCAGTTGGGATTCTGGGGATCGTGGTCGGCGACCCGAAGGTAGAGCGCGGCGGCGATGTCCATGATGGAGAGTGTGCCGCCGGCGTGCCCGGACGTGGCTGCGCACAAGGCGGCCAGGTTGTAGCCGCGCATCAGGTTCGCCTGCCGTTTCAGCTCGTCAATGCTGTAGGAACGCAGAACTTCGCCGGTGGTTGAATTCAGGATAGACATGGGGTTGCTCCTTCGCAGACGCCGCGCATTGGCAGGGCGGGAAACGGCGCATAGGCTTGCAGACTGAGCGTAGCTGGGCATGTCGCAACGATCAGTGAGGAGGGTCACAGGTGGGGGTGATGCACGGTACGAAAAGCCTTCGCGTCGAGGGGAAGGTTGCGTGTTCAGCGGGGCAGCCTCAGTTGGGTGATGCTCACAAGATCCGACTCCACGAACGGTGGACAACTCGCGAACCCGAGTTCCGCTAGCGCTCGAAGTGGAAAATATCGAGGACCATGTAGGTGCTGCGGTTCACGAGCACGACGTGTCCACCGACGACGACGTGAGCACAGCCCGGGGGCGGCGGAGGGAGACGCATTTCCAGTTCCCGCGGGCAGGGTGCCATCTTCTTTCGCAGCCCGGGCGGGAGCGTGCCGCGCAGACGAAGCTGCCGTTCCAGTCCAGGAGGCAGCCGATCCCGCTTGGCGAGCCCGGGCGGCAGGTGATCGTCCTGCTCGCGGTACCATCCGCGCATTTCGTCGCGGTCGTGGTCGCTGTAGTATTGCCGCTCGTGATCACGGTCGTTACCCCGGCCGTGCTGTTTGCCGTGGCCGTGCTCGTCGTCTGCCATCGCCATGCCAGAGAGCGCGAATATCGCTACGGCACAGGCATAGAACCACCATTTCAGTCGCATTACGCCCCCAAGTATCAGGTCTCTCTTCCAAGCGTAATCAGAAGATTGGCGGGAGGCAAATTACCAACGCACCTGACCATGGAGCGGGTAGTCAGCCGCCGATCCCTTAATTTTGACTCTTCCTCGGTGGGCTCAGCGTACCGTCACGATCTTGAGATTTGAGGCGATGCAGGCAGCGCGGACAGGAGTGTCCGCGCCACACTGGATCAGAGATTCTTTTGGGCCCAGGCTTCGATCCACGTCAGAGCTGTATTCAGGTTCTCCAGCGAGTTGGCTACGCTGAAGCGGAGGTAGCCTTCGCCGTAGGATCCAAAGGCGGTGCCCGAGAGGCAGGCCACGCCCGCTTGCTCCAGGAGCGCGTCGGCTAGTTTTTTCGACGGCCAGCCGGTCTTGGTGGTATTCGGGAAAGTATAAAACGCGCCTTTTGGCATGCGGCAGGAGAAGCCTTTGATCTTGTTCAGGCCGGCGACGAAGGCGTTGCGACGGCGCTTGAATTCGTCGGACATCTTCTCGACCGAGGACTGGTCTCCCCGCAAGGCGGCAATTCCGGCAACCTGGGTGAAGCTGGCCGTGCAGGAATTCGAGTTGGTCATGAGGCGCGTGATGTGGGCAGCCAGATCCGGGCGCATCACGCCGTAACCCATGCGCCATCCGGTCATGGCGTAGGTTTTCGAGAAGCCGTCGAGCAGAATGGTGCGTTCCTTGAAACCGGGCACGCTCATGATGGAGAAGTGCTCGCCTTCGTAGATGAGGCGGCTGTAGATCTCGTCGGAGAGGACGAGGATGTTGCGGTCGCCGATGGCGTCGGCCACGTCGAGGATATCTTTTTTCGTGAGCATGCCGCCGGTGGGGTTGTGGGGCGAGTTCAGGATGATCAGCTTGGTGCGGTCGTTGATCAGCGACGCCAGCTCTTTGACGTCGAGCGAGAAGTCGCGCTCTTCACGCAGGGGAATGGGGACCGCGCGTCCACCCACGTAGTTGATCATGGACTCGTAGATGGGGAAGCCGGGGTTGGGGTAGATGACCTCATCCCCCTCATCCACTAATGACAGGATGGTGAAGAAAATAATCGGCTTGCCGCCTGGGACCACAACCACTTCGTCGCTCGACACAGGCACCTTGCGGGTGCGGCTGATGTAGTCGGCAATTTCCTTGCGCAGATCGGGCAGACCGGCCGAGGGACCGTAGTGGGTCCAGCCCAAGTGGAGGGCATCGACGGCGGCATCGACGATGTTGGCGGGAGTGGCGAAGTCGGGCTCGCCGATTTCGAGGTGAATGATCTGCTTGCCCTGCTTCTCCAGGGCGCGCGCACGGTTCAGGACTTCAAAGGCAGTTTCGGTGCCGAGCCGCGACATGCGGCTGGCAAGACGGAGATCAAACTGCGTGGGTGGTTCCATAACGGCGGATCGCATTATAGACCCTCGGCGGCTGACTTGGCCGGTAGGATCATTGTCGCTCGGAGCGCGGTCGCCGGTCGGTTGCAGGCATCACAGGGCCGTGTGACGAGAGACCCCTCTGTCTTCTCTGCGGCAAGAAAGTCAAAGGCTTGAACCACAGAGGACACAGAGGTTCACAAGGAAAGCTTACTCGGAGATGGTGCTTTCCTCGCTTTGGGCGCGCAGAAGGCGCTCGACCGAATACGGAGGGCGCTGGGTGGGCTCGTGGTAGTGGCGCACCTGCATTTCTCCGAGCAGTCCGACGGCCAGCATATTTAGTCCGGCGAGCAGCAGCACGGCCGCGAAAATCATCAGCGGACCATGCTGGAGCATGATATCGGTCTGATGCAGGATTTTCTGCAGGATGAGCCAACCGGCGACGGCGAAACCACCCATGATGCTGAACATTCCGACGGTGCCGAAGAAGTGCAGCGGTCGCGAAAGATATTTGAGCAGGAAGCGGATGGTGATCAGGTCGAAGAACACGCGGAAGGTGCGCGAGATTCCATAGTGCGAAGCGCCGCGTTCGCGATTGACGTTCTTGATCGGAACTTCAATGATCGACGCGCCGTGCCAGGAGGCGAGCGCCGGAATGAAGCGGTGCAGTTCTCCGTAGAGCGGCACCTGCTCCAGAATTTCGCGGCGGTACGCTTTGAAGGTCGTTCCAAAGTCGTGGATATCCACGCCGCTCAGCTTGGCCATGAGCCAGTTGGCGCAGCGCGACGGGAAGCGGCGCAGCCAGTAGTTGTCGACGCGATTTTTGCGCCAGCCGCTGACGATGTCGTAGCCCTCGGCAATCTTTTCCATAAAGATCGGGATATCGGCGGGATCGTGCTGCAGGTCGCCGTCCATGGCGATGACAAATTCGCCGCGGGCATGATCGAATCCGGCGGCCAAGCCGGCGGTCTGACCGAAATTGCGGCGCAGTTTGACAACCGTCACACGGCTGTCAATGGCGGCAACTTCGCGCAGCAACTGAAACGTACCGTCGGTGGAACCGTCATCGACCAGCACCATTTCAAAGGGTTCGCCGCTGGCTTCCATGACGGATTTCAGCCGCGCATACAGGTCGGTGACGTTCTCCTGTTCGTTGTGGAGAGGAACTACGATGGAATACTTAAGCACAGAATTTGATTATACGGGAACGAACCGAGCAATTCGAAGTGACTTTGGGGAGACGTCCCGACGCAGACGGGAACAGGCGGGCGGAGCGCGGAGCGGCCGTTGATCGGTGGGGCGCCGCTAGTGGGATCGAGCTAGCAGAAGACTGTGGGCATCGTTGCCGGCTTCGATCGCGACCGCGAGCCAGTTGGCCCAGCGCTCCATTTTGTGATGGCCGGTTTTGTGGAACGTGTAGGCCACGCCGAATGCTGCGCTGTATCCCAAAGCCGATGCGGCCATCTCTCCCTGCCAGCCTTGCTTCACCAGCGGACGCCAGAGCGGATTCGCTTCGTGGGCGACGCCGGAGTCGGTCAAGTGTTGCGTGGCGACGGCATCGATAGCGATGAGCCCGCCCAGAGTTGCGAACGCGGCGGTATTCTGACGGTCGAAGAACTTGTGCGAGGGCGCGTCCAGCAGGGTCAACTGCTGAGCGGATGCAGAGTAACCAACCAGGAGAACAACCGCCGCCAGAGAGTGTCGAATGCCGGCCATGGGACGCATACGATAGCGCACGCGACCAACCGCCCCCGATGCCTGTAAGCATTGGATTTCAAAGACTGCTTCGATGGAAATGTGAATCAGATTGCACTGGCAGGAGAGGGAGTATTCCTCGGCAAACTCCGGACCTCCCCCGTTAGTAACCGCAGCGTGAGCCGGCAGTAACCACCGCGCCGGAGACCGGGAGCGAGGAGGAAAGCGGAACTCTTCGTGGCCGCAGTTGCGGTAAACTGAAGCCGATTCCCATCGCAAGAGGGGCCCCGTAGCTCAGATGGATAGAGCAGCGGTTTCCTAAAATCCCCCGCCTCCAGCCTGCCTGTTTGGATCAATGCTTTAGCTTCGGACCTGAGCCGCGGTTCTCGGGGGGAATGCCCCAGTGCGGCAGGATTTGTGCAATGGAATGTGCAATGAAAACAGGTCTTCGTCGGCGCTTCTCTCGGAGAGTGAACATGATGGCAAGCAAAAATCCTGTTAGAGCTCCGAGGAATCCTTCCGTGATTGAGAGGTTGTTGAAAGTTCGCAGGCCCTGGCCGGTCAGGAGGAATCCGGTGTACGCCATAGCTACAGTCCAGAGAATTGCGCGAACTTGCATAGGGCCTTCACACCTCAGTGGAATTCACAATATTGTCTCAAAATGGCTCGTGCCGGTGACAGGTGTCTTAAGGGCAGCTTAAGCGATGGCGACGTTCACATTTCGCATACCCGACCGCATGGTAGGCCGTCTCAGCTCAGCGGAGATGCGTTCCTGGCTCACCCAATTTCTGCGCAACCCCCGTTCCCTCCCTCCCGACCTTGGCTCCGGCTACGAGAGAATCTCTCTGACCCTGCCGAGGGAATTGGTGCGGGACGTGGCCGGATACCTCTGCTGTCCGCCTAGCCAGGCCCTCAGAAGACTCGCCCAGGAGCGCCTGGGGCCTCCCCAGAGCGCCCGGACACCCGACGAGTCGCTTTGATCGCCAGTGATGAGGATTCCCCCCTCGCTTACCAGGAGTTGCAAAACCAGGTGGAGCATTTTCCCTCCGCCGGACTCGAGTGTATCCCATTGCGGGGCCTATCCATCGCCGAAACCAAGCATCGGGTGGCAACTCTGCTTCCCCAAACCATTGTCCT
>JAIQFZ010000229.1 GCA_020073015.1 Terriglobia bacterium
AGTGGCCAGGTAGCTCAGGTGGTAGAGCGCAGCCCTGAAAAGGCTGGCGTCGGCGGTTCAACTCCGTCCCTGGCCACCATATTTCAAAGGACTTACGTCGAAACTCCGAAAAGCCTTCAGCCCAGGTTCAGCCCAGGATTCGGGCAACTTGCTTCAACTTTACCGCTGTACTGCCCGATTGCAAGATGGCTTCTAACACTTGCCCCTGAGCCGCCATCCGGTCCTCACTGATACTGTGAGCATAGAGTTGAAGCGTCGTTTTCACATCCGAATGCCGTAGCAGGGCTTGTACGGTCTTCGGGTCGGTCTTCGAGCGCACGAGGAAAGACGCAAGGCTGTGCCTCAGGTTGTGAAACCCGAAGCGTACTTTGTCATCCTTCAGAAGCACCCCAGCCTTTACCGCTGCGGGCCGAAGATGATACTCGACCAGCATGTTTGCTACCCGAGGCTGCTTCCCCTTGCACTTGAAGGACGCGAACACCCAATCTCCGGGTTGGGAATAGGGAGTCGTGTTCTTCCACGTTTGCATAAACTCGGCAAGCAAAGAATGAAGCGGCACAGGGGCGTGTGAAGCCTTGCTCTTCGGCACACCGATCTGGCCACATGTCCACGTGCGACGCACATGAATGTTCGATTGCTCGAAGTTCACGTCTTGCCATTGCAAGCCCAAGCATTCCGAGATACGCAACCCGGTAGCAGAGGCCAACAAAGTAAGTGAGCGCTCTGGTTCTTGCAGGTGCATGAGAACATCAAACGCCTGCTTTGGAGTCAGAATCATCGCTTCATAGCTGCTCGTAGTCTTACAGCGAACAAAGCGCATTGGATTTGACTCCTGATTACGAGGAATCAGCCCGTGGCGTTGCCCGTGCTTAAAGACCAGACTCATTACTCTTCGTATCTTATCGAGTGTGGGATTTGCCAACCCTTCGTCCCGCTTCAGAGCCTTCAGCCATTGCTCGATTTCGAGCGGCTCAAGACTGAGGGCTATCCGTTTGCCCCACCTGTCGATGCAGCGGTTCTTGAGAATGCGTTTGTACCCTGCAATCGTGGTATGGGATTTCGGATCAGCCGTTTCCGTTTGCTCGCCTAGCTCGTGAGTCATGAAGTGTTGAGCCAAGTGCGCAAACGTCATGCGGGGTTTGAAGTCTGGCTCGTTGAGTTGCAGATGCTGCCGCTCTACTTCGGCCCATGCCGCCGATTCGGTCGGAAAGTCATGCACAAGGCCAATCGGGATTTTGTGCTCGACTCTGCGTCCGTCGGAGTGCCGGGTTACGAAATAGCGCAACACCCAGTTTTCACCATTTCTGCGGGATTCAACCCGCAAACTTCCACGTTGAAACCGCGCCATTTTAAGTCATCTCCTGTTTTGGCGCGGGAGACTGCCGTGGATAGTCTACACTGCGGGCGCGGACCGCCTCTGCGATCTCGGAAAGCCGAAAACGCCAGACCCGCCGTCGACCTTGACCGAAAGGATATGCGGGGATTAGGCCCTGGCGTGCCAACTCCAGCACGCGACGCGGGCGGAAGCAGAGAAATCTCCCCGCCTCTACAGCGTCAACGAGGGGTTCGCATTCTGTACTGGTCGTCATGCGCTGTCACCGCTTTGTCAGTTCTCCGCAACAACACTGTCCACGCCCCGTGCTGTCGTAACAAGGAACATAAGGAATCTGCCGCACACCCAGGATTGCGGTCATTCCCAACAATGTGCGTTTCATGCTGCCTTCTCCGTTCTGACGATTCCGCTACAGTCTGAATCGGGACACCGGTAGCCTTCCAGCTTTCCATTCGCCCAACTCGTCTTAATCAGTTCCGACGTTAACCAGAACGTCTTGCCGCATTTGGGACACTTGAACTGATAGCGCTGCTGTAATTCGGCCAATCGCTTCCAAACGTCGTTGCGATCAGCATCGGCGACTAGCGCATCGAATAGTCGAATCCCAGTATCAACTCTTACAAACATCTGCACTCCACAGGGATTGCAGATGATGTAAGGTGTCGGTGGTGCTGACCCATTGATAGGCTTTCTTGCCTTGCTTCCGGGGAACGACTTTCACCTCGCCGCTTTGGACTAGCCGCTTGAGCACGGTGTGGATCACCGCCAGGGGATTCGAGTACCTGGAAACGTCAAGCTTCCTGGCTTCCATCTTTTCCTTGAGGTCGCTGGCTGTCATGGGGAGGGCCATCTCTTTCAGGATGACGCGTGCTAGTTCCGTAATCCCCATCTTCAGGTCTGCCTTCACGACGCGCTCGACGCGTCTCTCAAAGTTCTTGTGATCCATCTCGGCGCAAAGGTCTTGCAACTGGGTGATGACGGCTTGTAGCCGGGCCACTTTGTGGTCGATCTTCTGACGTTGCACTAGGCAGCGGGCCAGGTCTTGGTCAGCTTCGAATAACGCGCGATGGTAGTTCGCGGTTGTCATATCGAGGAATAGTATACATGTAATGTGTAAATGTGTAAACCACAAACAATGTAGATCAATGCAAGAAATCAGGCTGGAAGCCTTCGAGGGCGAGCGGCCGGAGCCGGGGCCGCCACGTTACGTACATATGTAACGTTGGCGGCCTCCGTGGGACACCCTCCGGGATGGCTCTCTGCCGCTTCTAGTTGGTACCGGAACGGCGCAGGTATTCCAGTCGGGCTTGTCCGCGAGGGGTCAGGCGATACGCCAGATAGCCTCTCCGGGAGTTTGGGTGCCGTTCGAGCAACCCCTGTCGTCGAAGCCGTCCGAGATAGCTGTAAAACGAGCGGCGGTCGGGGACCGGCCTGAGCAGGTTGCAAACGTCGTCCGGTCTTAAGAACTTGCCGCTTCTTAAGAATATCGCCAAGACATGGGATTTAGTCATTTGGATCGCTTTTGCTAAATGATGTGGGGTTACTAGCGTGAGCACACATGCTAGTGTATGATACATCTTGAGACTTGAACTTAATTGGCAAACTTGGAATTTGAAGTTAAAAACAAATTTAGCTTCCTTAAGACTAGAACCAAAAAGAACCCGAAGTCCCTGCTTCGAACTTTGAACAAACCAGTGTTTTTACAAATCCTTCAATAGCGTAATCGCATTCTTGGATTTGTAGTCCTGCTCCTTGTCAAATGGAACCACAAAGAGGCGATCTTTCCCGTTGTGCACGTGCTGCCAAAGATAGTCAAACACTACTTCCGCAGAGGAAACAGTTCGCAGCCCCCAGACGGAATCTTGAACGTGGTTGGCTTTGAGTTTTGCTAAGGCGTCATATATTATTGGGCAGCCCCGTCCGTTATTGGGCAAGAAGGATTTATTAGGCAAAGCCATTTTGCAACAGCTATGAGATTTTGCGCACTGTCGAACGCGTTCCCCCAAGCCCTGCTCGTGGACTGTGCATATCTCGTTATCGTTGCCCGCTGTTCGCAGAGTAGACACATAGCCGCCCTGCACCTCATCAGGCAGCTAGGGGATATCGGCTATCGGCATAGGCTAGGAGGATCATCATTTCGTGGAGGTTCGCAATCTCGAAGTTCCGAATTGAGCTGTGATGCTCCAGTCCGTCCACTACCGATCTGGAGGGACTAAACAGCTTTAATCTAATATCGTGGTCACAAGCCCATCGCTGCAGAAACATCAGCATCCCCACACCCCCACCCCCAATCGCTCTCACTTCTGAGAGATCCAGTACAATAATGCGAGCGGCTGCTTGCGACATCACAGCATCACGAAGCTTGAAAACAGCCTCACTGCGTACAATTCTACCTTCGCACTCAACCACTGCTAGGTCACCCAGGGTTTCAAGTTGTACGGTTAGCATGGGTTCCTCCAGACTGATTCCGCTACTGTGAAAGCAAGCCCCATGCCAAAAGGCGGTGGGCCTTATTGTTCTGCTTGATACGCATGAAAGGAGGCGAGCAATGAGAATTTTCGGGAGGGTGTCATGGAAATCTGTAACTCCGGGAGAATGCTCATCTCTGATTTCATCACTGCTGCCACCTGGATAATTCGACACCGCATTCCGTCCGTCTCGTGATGCTCACCACAGCCAGGTTGGAAGGACTGTTTCAAGCTGGTCCTTCTCCTTTCTCGAACCGCAAACCCACTCCGAAGACTCCCTCTGCTAGCGGCTGGCAGTAAACCACTCGAGCCGGGATCGGTCTATCACTGCCGATTAGCCAAGTGAGCAGCAGCCGTTCTTGCGCCGGTAAGGCGCGTCTGGTCAAAACCCGGACACCATGAGCGCTGACGTTTTCGGTGGTCGTCTTCTCAACGAGGTCAGTAAAGCCCGGCTTTTGCAAGCCGGAAATTTGCATTGGTACTTCTCGGTCGATTCTCTTCTCAACACGTCCGGTTCGCGTGGCCATTTCAAGATGCTCCCCCGAGGTCATTCCGTAGCAAACCGCGGTGTGCGTGACATTCGAACAAGCAAAGAAAGCGTTTGCTCTGCTGACCTTCGAGGGTGTCTCTTGGCTTCGTACATGGCCCGGTCCGCTTGGAGCATCAATTCTGCAATGGAGCTTGTAGTTCGGGGGTCGAACCGAACGACTCCCAAACTAAGAGAAAGTAGGTAGCGAGATTCGTTGGTGTTCACTGTTTCCAGGTTTTGCCGAAGGCGGACCGTAATGGTGGCTTCACTATGGCCGGAGGCCTCAATGGCGAGCGCAGCGAACTCATCGCCTCCGAGGCGTGCAAGAACGTCCGAGTCTCGAAACGTTTTTCCCAGGACTTCTGCTGTGCGGGTCAGTGCCAGATCGCCTTCGGAATGGCCGAAGGAGTCGTTCATCCGCTTTAAGCCATCCACGTCGATGAAAAACAGCAACATCTCCCGACCCGATCGGCGGCCCAACTTCAATTGTCGTTCCGCAAGCGAAAGAAAGCCGCGCCGGTTATACAAGCTGGTGAGTTCGTCGGTGAGCGCCAAGTTGCTGAGTTCCGCCCGCAGCATGTATTGCTTCACCGCACACTCGACCGCGCGCATCAGAAGCTCACTGATCGGCTGACTCGGCTGCGCACTTGCCGGCGCAGCGTCAGACTTGATGCCGACCTCTCGCAACAGAGTTGCGAGTTCCTGATTAGCTTCGGAAAGCAGAGTCTGGTAAGTCTCATCAAAGGCTCCCTTTTCTGCCCTGAAAAGGTTCAAGGGCGAACCTTCGCCGCGGAAGAGGGACCCAGACTCCAACGCCCACCGCCACGCCGCTGGGTCCAATGACCGAGTTGAGGTTAAGCTGTTGCGCTCCATATATCGATCCCTATCACGCCTAATTTACGGTTGTCTTCTCACCCTGCCCCGCTAGTTGGGCATTGCTGCCTGGCTGCATTCAACTCGGGCCACCTCCGTGAACAGGCTTCCTCCCCCAAGGTCGCCTTCCACGGAGGTGGCACACGTTGTTTTCTCCCTATCCGACTAAACGCATCGGACATTACGGCGTCACCATGCAAAGTGGGTTGCCTCCGTGAGCACGGCTTCCTCCCCCGAGATCGCCTTGCCGGGGAGGCAGCCCCGATTGCTGGTTGCAGCATAGACCGCTAGGAAAAACAAACAAGCCAGTGAATCATCCATTTGGATTGAGTGGAATGACTGAGAAAGCGCTAGGGGAAACCCTCTCGGAAAGGTGCTATGGCTGGACCAGACCGCGCCGGATCGCATAGCGAACTAAGCTGGCTGTTTCATGAATATCGAGTTTCTGCATCAGCCGGGTCCGATGAGACTCAGCGGTTTTTATGCTAACTCCCAGGAGTGTGGCAACTTCCTTAGTCGATTTTCCTTCGCCGACGAGTTGAAGAACCTGGCGCTCCCGCGACGTAAGGGGATCCGCCGGAAGGTCCGTTTTGGACAGAAACGCCCCCACGATTGTGCCGGATATGCTCGGGCTGAGATAAATTCCCCCGCGGCAAACCTCCCGAATGGCATGGACTAAGTCAGTGGCCGCTTGATTTTTCAATACGTATCCCTTCACTCCCGCGCGAAGTGCCTCGGTCACGTACTGATCTTCGTCGTGGCGTGTCAACAAGATAGTCTTTGTTGGAGAAGATTTTTGCAGTTCGCGGGCGGCGTCAATCCCGTTCAAGATCGGCATGCTGATGTCAAGAATTGCGATCTCAGGGCGGACGTTGGCAACCAGCCGAAGGAGTTCCTGACCATCGGATGCTTCTCCGACCACTTGGAAGCCCTCTCGTTCCAGCAGTGCTTTCAAACCTTGGCGGACCAGCGCGTGATTGTCCGCGAGAACGACTCGAATAGGCATTTCACTTCTCCACGGGAATCTTGACGAGCAATTCTGTTCCTCGGCCGACCACGGAGTCGATTTGCAACGTTCCCCCG
>JAIQFZ010000230.1 GCA_020073015.1 Terriglobia bacterium
TGGGAACCCCTTGGGTGCGGTGGTGCGATCCATTCCGACTGCGCTTCAGGGAGTAATGAAGCCGCTATTTCAGTGGTACATCCCCAACCTGAAATACTCACTGTTCCTGCGGTTGATGAGTGAACAGGCCGCAGAGCACGCCGCGGATCTGAAGTCAGGCGCGATGACCCGCACGCAGTTGGCGCGTAAGGTCGTTGATTCTGTGGAGAACCGGTTTGGAGAACTGAACTTCGACAACCTGTTTTGGAACCGGACATTCAAGACTGCGATGCAGTTTGCTTTTCGCTCGGTAACTTGGAAGCTGGGTAACGTGCGCGAGTTGGGTGGCGGGATTTGTGGGCAGGCCAAGGAGTTCGGGCGCTGGGCTTGGCAGGCGCATGAGTTGCTAGGCGGCGCACCACGAGAAGTATCTGTGAAATCTGGACTTCTCGCAAAGCCGATGAAAATTCCGTTCCCAGAGCCAGGAATGGCGAAACCTGGGGTGCTCCCGAAACTCGATATGAAGGCTAGTTGGAACGTCTCTCTGATTTTGCTCACAGCTGGTCTAGGTTCGATTGCTGCCAAAGCACTCAGCGGAAAGTATCCGTGGGACTGGGCAGATGCAGAGCACAGAGACGACGGGAGCGGTGCGCGGGCAAAGGCCATGTATCTCGAAACCGTTCACCCGCGGACTGGCGAAACTGATAGCCACGGTAAGCCGGTGCGGATCAGCCTCCCGACCTATTGGAAAGATGTGGAGCATGCGATTTCTAATCCAGCACAGTACGTGCTTGGATCGCTCAGCACGACGCTCGGCAAGAGCCTCGACCTGGCGCACAACGAAGATTATTTTGGGAACTACATCTACAACCCGAATGCCGGTCTGGGAACGAAGCTGAAGCAGTCGGGCAAGTACGTTTTCCCGACACCATTTGTGCTCAGCAACTATCAACGTAACCTGAAGTCGGCCGGAAAAAAGACCGCGGCGCTATCAGCCTTTGGCTTCCCCAAGGCTCCAAGCAACCTCGACTACACGCCGGCAGAGCGGATGGCGGCTGATCTGTTGAAGGTGCGTGAAGCGCGTCACACACCCGAGGAAATCGAAGCATGGCAGGCGAAGCATGAAGCTCTGAAGGCAGGAGAACTCGGCAGAAAAGAGATGCACCGTTACCTGAGGGACCAGCGACACACATGGTTAGAACGGGATTTCAGACGCCTCACATTTCCCGAGGCATTGAAGGTCTACAACGTAGCCAGCGAAGAAGAGAAGGGCACTCTCGACCCTCTCATGCGCCGGAAGAGCCGGAACTACCGCGAGGCGCATGGACGCAAAGCATGGGCTGAAGCCGAGAAAGAAGCGCTACAATAACAGCCTTAACAGCCTTCATGGAACCCTACCACCAATTGGTGGTAGGGGTACCGCAGCGGAGTTTCGCCGAGCCCCAAACACTTGGGACCACCAGAGCATCCCACCCACTACAAGCAGAACGGCGCTGGTGCACAACTGGTTCGGCCGACGTCAGCGGCCTTGGCGGCAATTGCGGCGGATTCCCCAACCCTCCTCCCATCTGGGAGGAGGGTGCCAGCTACCATTCTTTGGTGCTCTGTGCCAGAATCATGGCGGGCACCAAGAGTTAAGCGCCATATGGAGTTTTAGAGGGACCGTTGCGCAGGCCGGGGCTGCTTGGCAACAGGCTGGGTATGAGCCACGAAAGCCAGGGATTAACGTCGGCTTTGACGAGTTCCGCACTCCAGCCGAGGATCGCAGTTCGCGACACGCCAACGTCGACCAGGTTCCGTTTGAACCGAAATCCGGTCAACCGACAACATTCGGCAATGTTCACACCGGCGAATACGATCCCGAAGAACATCCCATCTTGCATGGCGTTTGCGACTGGGCGGGGGCATGCTGATGATGGGTCGAACAGCGAACATCGTTGGAGTCCTGAGTTCGGTCGCACTAGTTGTCCTGCTGACCCTGGAGTTTTGGATTCCATTCCGTCATCTTTGGGACGTCCAGGTAGCTGGATTTCTTCTCAACTCTGCAGCGTCACTCTACGCCGCGAGACATGGAAACCGATGGTGGTACGCGCTGGCGGCGGTAAATCTGCTAGCGATCGTAGGTTGGATCGTGGCGCTAGCCGGTTAGCGCAGGCGCTCCGACCTATGCCTACGACGCAAGAACTTAGATGTACGATGCAGTTTAACGCGTGTTCACCGAGCGCAACGTCTCGGAATGGCTACAAGTTCACCGGCAAAGAACGATGCAGTTTAACGCGTGTTCACCGAGCGCAACGTCTCGGAATGGCTACAAGTTCACCGGCAAAGAACGCGATTCCGAAAGCGGGCTGGATAACTTTCGACAAACGCTACTTCGGATCAAGCCTGGGCCGGTTCATGACGCCCGATCCCCTCGTCGTACATCTTCAGCCCTTCGATCTCGAACGGCTCGTCCTGTACCAGCCTCGCGTTGGTAATCATTTCCCTAGCCGGACGCGGGTAATCCTCAAAATATCGGTCGTGATAATTCCAAATCACTCGCAAATCAAATGACTACTTTTTTGATATACTTGCATACACAAAGCTTGCCGTCCGTGCGCGACTAAGTCCTTCGTTTGAGACTTTATGCGGATTCGTTGCCCCGGTTCCGCCGCATTGCGGGCGGTTTGTCAGCAATCCGCAAATTGAGATTTGCTCGCGATACCACGCTGCCGCAGACTGGCTGTCAATTTACTTCTGCAATCTAACCTCTGCCACTGTCTCCCCCCGCTCTACAATAGAGCGGATGATCCACGAGATCTTGCCCGTCGGCCCGCTGCAATGCAACTGTTCTGTCATCGGCGATGAAACCACGCACGAAGCGATGGTCATCGATCCGGGTGATGATATTGAAGACATCGTCGCCATAGTCCGGCGGCACAAACTGCAGGTGAAGCAGATCGTCATCACCCATGCCCACATCGATCATGTGGGCGGAGCGATGAAGCTGCGGGCGCAGACGGGCGCTCCCATCCTGCTTAATCAGAACGACTATGCGCTGCTGAAGATGCTCGATGTGCAGGCGTCCTGGGTTGGCATGGCTACGCCCGGGAAGGTGGAGATCGACTCCAGCCTCGACGACGACCAGAGCCTGCGGACCGGAAGCCTCGCCGCGAGTGTTCTGCACACCCCCGGCCATACCGAGGGAAGCGTCTGCCTGTATTTCCCGGCGGAGAAGATGCTGATTGCCGGCGATACGTTGTTCGCCCGCAGCATTGGACGCACCGATCTGCCGGGGGGATCGTTCGAGAAGATTCTGAATTCGCTGCACAGCCGCGTCCTCACCCTGCCCGACGAGACGGTCGTCTATCCGGGCCATGGTCCGAAGACGACGATTGGGGAGGAGCGGGAAGAAAATCCGTTCCTGCAGATGTAATAGCCAGCAGCAATAGACAACCGCACACGGCGCGATACGAGAGGCGATCGTTGCTCCGATGACCTTCGGGGCCATCCGGGACGCGAAAGTGCGACTACGGGCTTCCTGGCGCAATTATGGGGTATTCTAGGCAACGGTCAGCCTGCATCGGAGGGGTTCCTGGCCCTCCCGGAAGCTCGCGTATCTATAACTAAATGATATTAATTCGTAAGTTGTTGATTTCCGGCCCTAGAATCAAGAGCAAAGAAAGATCCCACAACCCTATGGACGTGAGCACTGGGTCGTCCCTCCGGGACTTTACTGATTGTTTCTGGGTACCCCGCGCTGAAGCGCGGGGCTAAGCTGCCTCGCCCCTACCAGGGCTGGATTCTCATTGTTGCGGACCGGTCAAGCTTCTGCTAAGACCTGCGATCTGCCTGTCTACTTCTGCTGCGGGGTCGCGGGAGTTGCGGGTTGCTGGGCTGGCGTCGCGGGCTGGGACTTGGTTTGCGTGGTCTTCACACCAGAGAGCACCGAATTCGGACCCGTTCTGCGCGAGGCATAGATGGACAGAACGATGGACGTGACCATGAAGAGGATCGCGGACCAAGTGGTGGCTTTGGAAAGGGCAGTGGCCGCGCCGCGCGGGCCGAAAGCTGTCTGGCTGCCCTGGCCGCCGAAGGCCGCCGCCAGATCTCCGCTCTTACCGCTCTGCAGCAATACCACTGCAATCAGGAACAAGCACACCACTACGTGAACGATGGTGATCAGAACTGTTGCCCACATGCGCAAAACTCCAAATCGAGCCGAAGCTCAGGATTCGACAATGTCTTCTGTCGCGGAATCAATACGATGGTGCGGAAGGGGGGATTTGAACCCCCACGCCTTTCGGCGCCACCCCCTCAAGATGGTGTGTCTGCCAGTTCCACCACTTCCGCAGCGTCTGAGGGTGTCTCCGACTGCACCGGATTTTGCACCGACCTTTTGCATTCTACACGAGTCTCCGGTCGCGGCAGGTTCCCCAGCCGCACAAACAACTTCTCCACCGCATCCTCGCGTGGGTGCACGTAGCGCATGGTCGTCTTAATGGTATCGTGTCCTGCTACGTACTGCAAAGTAAACGGGTCCGTATACTCGCCGGCTTCGGTGAGAAACGTGTGCCGCATCGCATGCAGGCCGGAGTCAGGGTGCGTTGAGATTTTCTTGCGCACTCTGGTGATCTGCGTCTCGAGCACCCACGGGGCAAGCTGTGTGGCCGGGTCTTGTGGGCTCGTGAACACGTATTCGCACCGCGACTCGCGGAGGAGCGATTCGAGTGCTTCCTTCATTTCAGGGTCGATGACCAGTTTTCGTTTGCGCGCGCGCCGTTTCAATCCTCGCTTGATCGTAAGCTCACCGCACACGTTCGCGTCTTCGAGCGGCTCTGGATAGAAACGCACGCAGTCCTTCATCAGCATCAGCATTTCGTTGCGGCAGATTCCGGAATGGCGCGCGAGAATCGAGGCCGAACGCAAAGGCTCGTCGGCCGTCATGATCCAGGCGATGTACTCGGACGCCGAGAACACGTAATCGGTCTCGCGCTCGGCTCCTTCGTCCCTGCCGTACTGATCGACGATCGGCACCTTGTCGATGAGTTTGAGCTTGAGATGGGCATAGCGCAGGGCCTTACGCAGAGTGGCGAGATAGCGGTTCACCGTCGTCTTGGTCACGGGCGTAGGCTTTCCGTTGTTGCGGCGTCCACCGAGCTTCAAGGCCCACATCTTGAATTTTTCGATATGAGATTCGTCGATCTCGTCCAGCCGGAGATCGGCCCACGGTCCGTAGGTGAGGAGCTTCTGGTAGCTCTCCTGGTAGAACTTGACCGTCCGCTTCTGCTCCGCCTTTGCGGTTCCGACCCAGTCGTTGAACGTAGCCTGAAATTCGCGCAGTGTGGGAGCAGTCTTGCGGGATTCCGGCGGGCGTTCGGCTTGTCGCCGAGGCTCGGGCTCCTCAAGTCCGGCGGCCTGGCGCACGACGCGCGCCCGCGCCGCCGCAGCGATGGTTTCGGCCTCGCGCCGGTTCTCGGTTCCAGTCGAGCGGTAGTATTCCTTGCCCCGGTACTGGAACTTGTAGGCGTAGTGGGAACTTCCCTGGCGTTTGAAAACTTTCATCAGCCTGCCGCGCGACGCGTGTTCGCCATTACGAACTGCCGAATGGTTTCGGGCCGGATCATGACTCGCGTGCCGACCTTTACATAGTCGATCCTACGGGCCTGTATCCAGTCGCGCAAGGTCTTGACCGAAATGCCCAGCAGATGGGCAGCCCTCGTCACGTCGAGGAGAGGCTCGATCGGGCCAAGGACAGAGTCGGGCGGCATCGCTTCGTGCAATGCCATAGTGGGCCTCCTTACCAGGGAGCAAGAATGTGTCCTAGCAGCTTCCCTGCGATTCGCCGCACTCGTTCCCGACGTTCAGCCCCTTCTCGCGTGCGCGTTCTCGGTTGTCGCGCGACAGCGGATACTGCCTCGTCGATTCAGAGCCTGGCTGGTGAGGTTCTGTTTAGCCCGAGAACCGGTTTGAGTCAAACGGCCCCAGCACCTGTCTCCGGTGCTTGGTGTGAGCAGGACCGTCGTCGCCAGTAACCCTCTGTAATGGCACGTTTTGGCTGCTTACCACTACGGACGGAAAAGTACCTGACACCGTTCACCACCCAAAGTGCGTACGGCCTCAAAATTCCCCAGCCTAAGAGAGTCGGAATCTAGCGCCCGATGCCGTCCACGGTGGTTCTGTGCCAAGCGCAATATAATCTTGGAATGGCTGATCGCATTGCGTGCTCGTGCGTCACTTGTCCGAAATGTGGGATTTGGGTTGTGGTTCGGCAGCGAACCGAGGGTGTAGAGAACAAGAAAAAGGTCAGAGAAAGATGCCCGGTGCCAGAGTGTGGAAAGGAATTCGAATTCGAGACTGGCGAGACCCGGGTTTTTGAAGTGCCTCTGTCCCTTTTCGAGCGACGACACTTCTACCGCTCTGAGCTACGCGAGGTCTCTTCGCACCACCCGAGAGCGTAGCGGCACGGCCGCTGACTTCTCTGCGCGCCTTCTGCACAGCGGATCGTCAGGGTTTGGCGAGGTAAGTTTGGGTGCCGGTCCTAGACGGCACCCTTCTGTGAAGCAATGACTTGAATGCTGCCCTGCTTACGCTACCGCCTGCTTCTGAGGCGCTGAGGCTGCCTGCTTGGCGACGCTTTTCCCTAGAAAGTTCACCAGTTCAGCGTTCACTTCGTCCGCGTGGGTCCAAGTGACCGCGTGCGGCCCGTCTTTTACGACTACCAGGCGCGCTCCCTTAATCAGGCCGGCGGTTCGTTGTCCCGAGGCAGCAAAAGGCACAATCCGGTCCGCATCGCCGTGAACGACCAGGGTGGGAACGTCAAACCGGGCCAGGTCCTTGCGGAAATCCTCATGCCATGTTGGCACGCATGCAACACTGGCGGTAGCCGATGCAGTCGCCGCAACATTCCAGCTCGCATGGACAGCCGGCTCGCTGATCCGCTTCCCCAAGAGAAGATCGGTGTTGTAGAAATTCTTGAAAAACTCGGTGAAGAAAGCGTAGCGGTCTGCGGCGACAGCTTTCTGAATGCCTTCGAAGACACTACCGTCCACGCCCTCCGGGTTGTCCGCCGTTTTCAGCAGGAATGGCGGAACGCCCCCGATAATGACTGCTTTGCTCACATCCTTCGATCCGTATCTGCCGACGTAGCGCGCCACTTCACCTCCACCCATCGAAAAACCGACCAAGGTGAAATTACGCAGTTTGAGATGGCTCACGAGCTTGTGCAGGTCCTCGGCGAAGGTGTCGTAGTTGTAGCCGGCTGTTGGTTGGCTGGACTTGCCGAAGCCTCTTCGGTCATAGGTGATCACGCGGTGACCCGCGGCCAGAAGCACGGGGATCTGTTTCTCCCAGGACGCGCCGCTCAGCGGGTATCCGTGGATAAGAGCCACGGGGTCGCCCGAGCCGTGATCTTCATAGTGGAGTTCGATGGTGCTGGAGTTTTCCTTTCCGACATTAACG
>JAIQFZ010000086.1 GCA_020073015.1 Terriglobia bacterium
CCTCGTGGCGCTCACGGCGGTTGTTGCAGCCGGTATCGGTGTGTGGGCCAACCGCGCCGCTCTGCGGGGTGAAACCGAGGCCGTCGGAACCGCCGTAGCGGCGGTTCGGACGACGCCCGTCACCATCACCGCGCTGGGCAGAATCGAACCCGGGGATGGAGTCCGGTATGTGGCAGGCCCATCCAACCCTAGCGTCGTGATCGGCAGGCTGTTCGTTGAGGAGGGCGATCCCGTGACGGAAGGCCAACTGGTCGCCGTACTCGACAACTCCGCCGTGCTCGAAAGCCGGGTCGCCCGCCTCAAGGCGTGGCTGGCAAACGCGGAACTCGAGTACCAACGCAACACCAAACTCTTTCGTCAGAAGACCGTCTCGGCGGCTGAGCTGGACGCCGCGCGCATGAACGTCGAGATGGGCAAGGCCGACGTGCAAAGCGCCCAAGCCGAGTTGGCTCTCGCTCAGGTGCGGGCCCCGATCACGGGGACGGTGCTGAAGGTTCACGCGCGCACCGGGGAACGCGTCGGCCCGGACGGTATCGCCGAGATCGGTGAGACGGGCAGGATGTATGCGGTGGCGGAAGTGTACGAGACCGACGTTCCGCGCGTGCATGTCGGCCAACGCGCCACGGTGACGAGCCCGGCGTTCGCGCAGCCGCTGCACGGTACGGTCGATCGGGTCGGCCGCAAAGTGGCGAAGCAGGATGTCCTGAACACCGATCCGGCCGCGAGAACCGATGCGCGGGTGGTCGAGGTGCGGGTGCATCTTGATGAAGACAGCCAGGTCGCCGGCCTGACGAACCTTGAGACCGAGGTCGCCATCGAGCCGTAGACGGCCTGCCGTGGTCATCACACCGTGTTCACGGATCTTCCACTTGCCTGGCTTCAACTGACGCGCGAGCCCTCACGGCTGCTCGCGGCGGTGGCCGGCGTGGCGTTTGCCGTGCTTCTCGTCTTCATGCAGTTCGGCTTCAGCGAGGCGCTCTACGCCAGTGCGGTGCGCTTCCACGCTGCGTTGGTGGGAGATCTCTTCCTCATCAATCCGCAGACGTCATACCTGGTGCTCACCAGGCAGTTCTCGCGCCGCCGACTCTATCAAGTGCTGGGCTTCGACGGAGTGGAATCCGTCAACCCCCTGTATGCAGCCCTCGCACTGTGGAAGAGCCCCTACGACGGCAGCGCCCGCAACATCTTCATCGTGGGCTTCGATCCAACGCAGAAGGTGATCGACTTGCCCGGGGTCGATGTCAATCAGCAGTTCATCCGCCTACCGGATGTCGTGCTGTTCGATGACGCATCGCGACCCGAGTACGGTCCGGTCGCGGACCAGTTGAAATCAAGCAAGGCAATGGCGCTCGACTTGGAGCAGGGCCACGTCTCTGTGCAGCCGAGCAACACGGTCAGCGTCGAAGTGTCGAACCGTCGGATCTCGATTGGGGGCCTTTTCCGCATGGGAACATCCTTTGGTGTCGACGGCACGCTGATCACCAGCGACCTGAACTTTCTGCGGCTGCTGCCCAACCGTGAGAAGGGACTGATCGACATTGGTGTGATCCGGCTGCGATCGGGGGTGAGCCCCGAGGCCATGCGCGCCACGCTCGCCGCGTACTTACCGCACGACGTCGAGGTGCTTACCAAGCGCGGCTTTATGGAGCGCGAGAAGGCTTACTGGGCGACGACCACTCCCATCGGGTTCGTATTCGCCTTCGGTGCCATCATCGGCCTCGTGGTCGGCTTGGTCATCGTCTACCAGATCCTCTTTGCCGACATCTCCGACCATCTCGCCGAGTACGCGACCCTGAAGGCGATGGGCTACACCAACCGCTACCTGTTCTCCGTCGTCTTCCAGGAGGCGACCATCCTGGCGGTGCTGGGCTACGTTCCGGGATTCTTGGTGAGTCTCTGGCTCTACCACATGGCTGAGAACGCGACGCTGCTGCCGCTGCGGATGAGCCTGAGCCTCGAGCTGACCGTTCTGGGGCTGACGGTTGGGATGTGCTGCGCGTCCGGTGCCATCGCCTTGCGCAAGGTGCGTTCGGCGGATCCCGCGGACGTTTTCTGAACGGATCGCCATGGGGCACGAACCGCTCGTCGTCATCGACAAGGTCAACCACTACTTCGGCGAGGGCGAGCTGCGCCGCCAGATCCTTTTCGACGTCACGGTGGAGATCGATCGCGGCGAGATCGTCATCCTCACCGGCCCATCCGGCGGCGGTAAGACAACGCTGCTCACCTTGATTGGCGGCTTGCGCTCGGTGCAAGAGGGCAGCCTCAAAGTCCTCGGCCACGAGCTGCGCGGGGCGAGCGAAGCCGATCGGGTGAAGGTGCGCAAGAAGATCGGGTACATTTTCCAAGCGCACAATCTGATCGAGCTGGTCCCGGCTGAGGTTGCTAGTCGCCATTTGTTCCGAGCCCAGGAGGATGTCGGAAAGCGGGTGCTCCAGTTCGCCAGCGGCCAGGGCGATGAGTTCCCCCAGAGATGCCAGCTTGGCTTGCAGGACGACTCTTCGCTGCAGGCGTTGCAGGTTGTCGTAGCTGTTGCGCGACTGCTTCAGCAACTGCACCAGCCTGCGGTCGAGCAGGTACTGCCGGAGGAAAACCACGAATGCCAAGGCAGCGATTCCGCCCATGGCCACGGTAAAGCGAGCCTGCCGCAAGTAGGACGGCCCCTCGCTCATGAACAGCGCCCAATACCCCATCGCCGGGAGAGAGAGCAATGCCAGCTTTGCCATGGAAGGAACCAGGGCGCGACCACTGGGAACGACCGAGGGAATCGCCTGCGTTTCATTGAGACAGCGGCGTCCGGCCAATGCGACCCAGAAGAAGAACAGCAGGGCGACGAGAAACGGAAGGTCGTAGAGCCCTCCCGTCACGTACGCGCCGCGGGCGATGGCCGCGTTCATGGCTTCCGAGGAGAAGGTGTAAACCACGCTGGCGATAAAGATGTTGCCATAGAGTTTTCGCCAGGGACCGGAACTCGTGACGAACGACCAGCCCGACACCCCGATCAGCATCAGCCCTTCGATCAAGTACAAAAGATCCCAGCGCGGGGTGTACACGCCCACATTGGTCACAATGTACTCGTCAGGGAAAACCGCGAAAGCATAGACGACAACCCACCACACCAGAAGAATAAGGACATTCAGAGTGCTGGGGAGCACGCTGTCACGGCCGTCGACCTGGTGTGGGCGAATGGCGACGGCAGCCATAATCGGCACGACATGCAAGAACAGGACAACGTCTCCGATAAACGGGTCGGGCAAGGGCTTCCGAGCAATGACTTCAAACCAGGTCCATCCCGCCTGGTTAAAAGTCCACATCACCATACCCACGGTCATCAGGCTCCAGAACAGGCGTGCGTGCCCGCGGCTATCGAAGGCATTTCTGAGGGTGAGGACGGTGGTGGCAACGGTCACCAGGAGCGGGACCAGATCGCCCATCGCCGTGCGGAAGAAGGGACGTGGAAAGATATGGGGAGTAAGGGCAAAGCCCAGCAGGAGGCCCAATCCGCAGAGGAGAAACGAGATTTTTCGCGGCGACACCACCGTACATTATGAGGTCTTTGTGGCTGATGCAGGTTCGAAGCAGATTCGGCGAGGTTACTGCGGTAACCATACATCAGGTTACTCGCCGCACGAGCGCCAGAACCCGCCCCAGACGGAGAGTGGCATCAGGCCATGAAGTTGCCGTTGCGGCGGAGGCGCCGGCTGCTAGAATTTCCCCATGGCATTCCCTGCAAACCGCCTCCGGCGTCTCCGGCGCACGGAAACGCTGCGCTCGATGGTCCGTGAGACCCGGCTGACGCCGGAGTCTTTTGTGTATCCGCTGTTCGTTTGTCCCGGTTCGGGACTCCGCAAGGAAGTGCGGTCCATGCCCGGGGTCTTCAATTTATCGGTGGATGAGGCCGTGAAGGAAGCTCGTGAAGTGCAGGCGCTCGGTGTGCCGTCGATTATTCTGTTCGGACTGCCGGAAAAGAAAGACGAGGCCGCGACCGGCGCATGGGCGGACGATGGGATCGTGCAACGGGCGGCGCGCGCCATCAAGAGTGAAGTGCGGGACCTGCTGATCATGGGCGACGTTTGCCTGTGCGAGTACATGTCCCATGGCCACTGTGGGATCGTGAAGAGCGGCCCGCAATCGCTGGGGGCAGCGGCGGCGGCGCCACCGGCGACGGCTGAGTACGAAATCGTAAATGATGCCAGCCTGGAGATACTTTCCCGGACCGCCGTGTCGCAGGCCCGTGCCGGCGTGGACATTATCGCGCCTTCGGACATGATGGACGGACGGGTGGGCGCCATTCGCAGGGCGCTAGACCACGCCGGCTACACCAATACGCCAATTCTTTCCTACGCTGCCAAGTACGCTTCCGGTTTTTACGGGCCGTTCCGCGAAGCGGCCGATTCGGCGCCGCAGTTTGGGGACCGCCGATCCTACCAGATGGATCCGGCCAACCTTCGCGAAGCGATGAGGGAAATCGAACTGGATGTCGAAGAGGGAGCCGACATGATCATGGTGAAGCCAGCCATGCCGTACCTGGATGTGATCGCCACCGCCCGGGAGCGGTTCGACCTGCCGCTCGCCGCCTACCAGGTGTCGGGAGAGTACGCCATGATCGAAGCGGCAGCCCGGAATCAATGGATCGATCGGCAACGGGTCATGATGGAATCACTGGTGTGTATCCGGCGAGCGGGCGCCAGCATGATTCTGACCTACTACGCCAAAGAGGCAGCCAGGCTGCTGGCCTAGGTGCTTCCATCAGGCACAGATATCCAGGCGAGATTGTCGTGCTGCCCACCTTCACCAGCATTTTGCAGGAGTTGTTATAAAATCCCCCGATCCCGGAGTGGATGCTTTGGCGTCTGATTCGTCGCTGTCGGCAGTGGACCTGGTCAGAAAGTGCGCCGATTCGAACGACGCCCAGGCGTGGCAAGAACTGGTCCGGAGGTTTCATCCCGTAATTGCGGCCGCCGTTTTGAGGACAGCCCGGCGGTGGTGTGAACCGCCCCAGCAACTCCTTGACGACCTGATTCAGGATACCTATCTCAAGCTCTGCAACGATCACTGCCGGCTGCTGCGCTCCTTCCAGCCGGAACATTCCAATTCCATTTACGGGTTCTTGCGTGTGATGGCCGCCAACGTGGTCCACGATCATTTCAAGGCTCAGCGGGCTGGAAAGCGCGGCGCCGGACAAAAAACAGAATCCATGTCTGAGCGCGCCAAGTCCGACCCGGGAACAGCAGCAACCGCTGCAGGCAGTTCGGACGCCATCGAGCGTCAGATTCGACTGCGCCAGATCGATGAGGTGTTGGCTCGTGTGGCGGCAGGTCCGGAACAAAAGAGGAACCGCATGATCTTTTTCCTTTACTATCGCCAAGGGCTTACCGCCAGCGAAATCGCGACGCTCCCGGCGCTGGATCTGACTACGAAGGGTGTGGAGAGCATCCTCGCCCGCCTGACATGCATGATCCGCAGTCACATGTTGCCTTGAGGGGTTTGGGCGAGTGAAATCGTTATAAGAATTGGAGACAGAGTTTGGATAGAGGAGCCAACCAGCACCTGTCGGCCACCGAACTGGCAGAACTGGCGGAAGCGGTTCGGCAACGGGGACCGTCGATACCGAGAGCAGAGGACGTGGATCCTCATCTGGCGGTCTGTCCGGCGTGCCGCGATCAGTTTCTGCTGCATCTCCAGCTGGAGAAACTGAAATCGTCGAAGCCGGCCCTGGAGCAGCCGGACTGCCCCGAAGCAGGGCTGTGGCAGGAAATTGCAGCGAGGGTAGCGCCGCCCGAACAAGCGCTGGCACACATCCAACATGCGAGCCGTTGCGATCATTGCGGTCCCCTGCTGAAGGAAGCCGTGGCTGAAGTGGCCGCCCTGAATCAGCCCGCGACCGAGGCCGAGCGCGCCCAGATTGCCTTGCTGGCGAGCGCCCAACCGGAGTGGCAACGGGAGATCGCGGAGCGGATGGCATGCGCGACTCGGGTTGACTCACCATCGGCGTCGTGGTGGAAGGGGAGGGCGAGCGTGCCTCGGCTGGCGATGGCGGGCGCGGCGCTTGCGGCGGTGGTTGCGGCCGCGTCGTGGCTAGCGTTCCACTCGCGCGACTCTGACTCAGCTGGCCAGCTTCTGGCTCGGGCTTACACCGAGCAACGTACGTTGGAAGTGAGGTTCAAGGGCGCCGGATATGCACCCTTGCGGCTACAGCGTGGACCGCAGGCGTCGTTTGCCGACCGGAACCCGTCCCTTCTGAAAGCGGAGGCGCTCATTGCCAGCCAGTTGCCCTCGCATCCTTCCGATCCGTCGTGGCTGCAAGCCAAGGCGCGGGCCGATCTGCTGGAAGGCAAGTACGACGCAGCGGTAGAGTCGTTGCGACGGGCTCTGGAGTTATCGCCGGATTCGCCGGACCTTATGGTGGATCTGGGGAGCGCCTACTTCCAGCGCGCCCAGACCGAGGACCGTCCGCTCGATTACGGAGCTGCTTTCGAGTACCTGAGCAAGGTTCTGGCGCAGCACCCCGACGATCCCGTGGCGCTGTTCAATCGCGCGATTATTTCCGAGCATCAGTTCCTCTACCACCAGGCACTGGACGATTGGGAGCACTACTTACGGGTCGATGCGCGCTCGGATTGGGCCAATGAAGCGCGCAGCCACGCCGACGCGGTGCGTTCAAAACTGAAGCAACACGAGAGCGCGAATCGCCCCTTGCTGTCGCCGGCCGAGATCGCTGCCAGCGCGACTCTTCCTGCCGACCTGGACGAGCGTGTCGAGCAATATCTCGATGCCGCACTGCAAAGGTGGCTGCCCGAGGCCTATCCTGAGACAAACGCGACGGCGGATCCACACGCCCGGCAGGCGCTTTTTCTTTTAGCCAACCTCACCCGCCAGCAACATAAAGACCGCTGGCTTTCCGATCTGTTAAACGGCTCTTCCGCTCCGGCTTTTCCGCAGGCCGTCGCCTCTCTTTCTCGTGTCGCCCGAGCCAACAAGTCCGCCGATTTTGACGTCTCGCGCAAAGAGGCCCTCCGGGCAGAGCCGTTGTTTCGCGCTTCCCGCAATCGGGCTGGCGTCCTGCGCGCGCAGTTCGAAGAGATCTTTGCCCTGCGAAACATCCGGCAAAGCGAAACCTGCCGCCGGCAGGCGAGCGCCTCTCTGGCGGAGTCGGAGAAGTATTCTTACCCGTGGTTGCAGGTTCAGCTTGGCCTTGAAAAGGGTATCTGTTCCGAGCTGATGGGCGATATTGGCACGGATAGAAGGGCCGCCCGCCTCGCAATGGAATTGGCCGAGAAGAATTGCTACGGGTCTCTTTATCTGCGAGCTCTCAATTTCGCAGCGGGAGATCAGCTTGCGATCGGCGATCAAGCCGGCACCGGGAAGCTAGCCAGTGCGGGGTTGGGACGGTACTGGTCGGGGGAACTTCCCGCCATGCGCGGCTACGGCCTTTACACGGAGCTGGCTTACAGCGCGGAAGCTGCCGGCTGGCCGAATCTACAGGTAGCAATCTGGCGTGAGGCCATAACCCTCATCGACACCGATGGGGACTTACTGTATCGCGCGATGGCGCACCAATCAATGGCCAACACGGCTTCGGCTGCTCATCAGCCGCACGTTGCGGAACTGCAGTTCGCGGAGGCTGCCCGACTCTTCTCGTTAGCTCCGCGGAACGAGGCCAGCAGCAGCGCTGCTCTCGAAAACGAGATCCAGACGGCTCAACTGGAGGAACGCCAAGGACAGTTTGACGGCGCCATTGCGCGCCTGACCCGCATCCAAGGCCAGATCCGCCAGGTCTCGAACAACTACCTGGTGCAGATATTCTATTCCACGCTTGGCGAGTTGCAACTCGGCAGGCATCGTGAGGCAGAAGCTGAGCAGGCCCTCCGGCCCGCCCTGGCCTTGGCGGAGCAGAGCCTCGCGACCCTCAGGTCCGAGGCGGAACGTACAAGCTGGAGCAAGGGCGCAGCTCCGGCGTATCTCGCGCTCATCGAGGCAGAGTTGGTGCAGGGCCGTTCGCAGGAAGCGCTCGAGACCTATGAGTGGTACCGGGGAGCGCCCCAGCGGGTGCCTCCAGACCCCCGTCCGCACCTATTTCTGACCAACCCGCCCATGCCGGATCCGTCGCGGATGCCGTCCCGCCTTCCTCTCCTTGCTAAACAGACGGTGCTCGCCTATGCCGTACTACCCGACGGCTTGGCGATCTGGGTTTGTGACGACCGCGGTATAAACGCGCGCTGGATTCCGAAACCCACCGATGGCCTGCAAGAGTTAGCGGAAAGGTTTCACGACTTGTCTTCAGATCCCAAGTCAGAGATGAGCGCCTTGCACCGGGATGCACGCAGCCTGTATGGGGTACTCATCGCTCCGGTGGAACAATACCTCGCGCCGGGACGTACGCTGGTGATCGAGGCGGAGGGATGGCTGGCGCGAGTACCGTTCGAAGCGCTGCTTGATTCGAACGATCACTATCTGGTCGAAGGTGCGCCCATTGTTTATTCGCTAGGTCAGGATTCGCAGGCGCGGCTGCGCACCGACACCGGCATTTCGGCAGACTCGCCAGCCCTGGTGGTGGGCAGCACCGCTTCCTCGCCAGCGGATGGACTCATTCCACTTCCCGATGTCGCCGCGGAAGCGGATACCGTCGCCAGCGGCTTTCATTCCGCGCGTGAGCTCAAAGGCAGAGAGGCCGCCCTCAGCGCTGTCCGGAGCGAACTGCCCGGGGCCGCAGTTTTCCATTTTGCCGGACATTCGCTCGCCACTCCCGAAAGGACGGGATTGATGCTCGAGGACGGAGACGGACAAGCGACGGCCCCCCGCCTAATGGACGCAGCCGGGGTGCGGCAGCTTCGCCTGCAAGGCCTGCAGTTGGCGGTGCTCTCGGCCTGCAGCACCGCGTCCGGCAGCGGCGGCTCAAGCGGATTCAACAGCGTTACGGAAGCTCTTCTGCGTGCGGGTGTGCCCCACGTGGTCGCGAGCCGATGGGCGGTGGACTCCACCGAAACCCGAGGATTCGTAGAGGATTTTTATCACAATGCGCTGTCTGGCCAGACCGTTTCCGATGCCATCCGCCTGACCTCACGGAAAATGCTGGCCAACCCGCGCACCGCGCACCCTTATTACTGGTCAGCTTTCTTAGCGTACGGAAGGCCCTAATCCCTAAAACAGGAGATCCTGATGCGAGCTGAACGTTACTTCACCAGCACCCTGGTTGCGCTGGCCAGCGCTGCCCTAGCTACGTTCTTCCTCATCGCGTGTCAACAATCCCAACAACAACCAGCTCCAGCCGCGATGGAGTCCAAGGCTGCCAGCACCGAGAAAGTTTTCGTAGTCTTTGAAGGTCCGTGGGCCATCGTTGCTGACCCGAAAGACGCCAACAGTGTCCTCGCCCTCGCTCCGAAAACAAAAAGCCATCGCGACCTGTACGTAGCAGCGTCCAACAATTCAACCCTGGCCGCCGGGACCTACGAGCTCTCGGTCCCGGCTCACAGCGCGGCGACGACCGCCAACATCGATGCCAGCTTCGCACAGGCCACGATCGACGCCAAGAGTCTCCAGCGCGCGCTTGATGACAAGTCGGGGCGCTACGTGATTCGCCTGCCCAAGCCCGAGGCGTACGTGGCCGCGGCCCGATTCCGCAGCCGTGTCGGTCCCACCTATCCTCCCGACGCTTCGACCGAACAGAACTACGTGACCGCTGTATCTATGCGCTATAGCGTCTCAAGCCTGATCGGATTCTCTTTAGCAGGAAACCCGGAGGGGGGGCCTTCAACCCGCTGCTGCTCCAGTTGGATACTCCGACCATTCGCTTTGCGATTGAGCCGGCTCAACCCGACGATCCTAAAGACAACTGCAACAGCCATTCCCGCGAGGCCTTCCGGGATGCGGTGAAATTCATAGGAGTGACTTTGTACGTGGATTTCCCCAACGACCCCGGCGATTGCCACAAAACTGACCCTCAGGTCCCTCGCGCTACCAAGGCAAAGGCAGACGGGACGCCGTCCCCCCTTACTGGGTGGGCAGTTGGAAGCGGCGCGCGGCACTTGATCGCCACCATGTTCTTTCATGTCCGCATGACCGACTGCAACGCGCCGATTCTGATGCTTACGACCACTCCCTAAAAGCCGCAGATCTCGGCTTGCGCCGGGATACACTCTGGTGATGGGGCGGAAAGGCCGCAACCCACCTTCCGCCCTCGCATGTCCATCCCCAAAACAACAAGACCCCGTAGAGGAGTGGCTTGCCGCGTCTCCGGCGCGCACTCGCGCACGGGTCGGGCGATGACAACCACGAAACCGCTTTACCTTCTGCAACTGACTTCTGGGCAGGGATCGAAGAACCCAGGGTGCCCCACTCATCGCGCTTTCTTGCGATGGGTGGGATTCCACCCCTGAAGCTAGCTTGACTGCGAGTAGGCCATCCGCACCAGGGTTCTCTCGGAGAAGGGCACGTACAGCAGAGCGGCAGTGGCAGCGAACGCCAGCCCGACTCCGATTTGCGGCAGCAGCAGAAAGGGGGCCACGGCCCAGAGCTGGTCGAGGGCCAACACGAAGGGGAACAGCCGGCGGAACGTTACCCCCAGCTTGCGGAAATCGAAGGCGACCGCCGAGAGCAGATAGAAACGCAGCGGAATCCCCACTGGGCCGGTCACGAGCACAGCGACCATAATGGCCAGAGCGCCCCAGCCGGGCAGGAATTGGTCGCCGACCCGGTCCACATCGTGCAGGTGATAGAGCGCGTTGAGATAAAAAGAAAGATACATCACCTGAATCAGCGCAAAGAGGATGCGGACCAATCCGCGATGGGGTAAGGGCACGTGCAACTCGGGGTGGAGCACTGTTTGGCTAGGCGCCCGCGCGGCCGGAACGCCATTCAGAGCGTTTGAGGGCACCGGTACGGCGGCTGCGCTGTCAACCGGAGCGATAAAGCGGTAGCCGCGGCGGGCCAGCGTTTCTACAAAACGCGGGCTCGATGCGGAATCGCCCAGTGCCTCGCGAATCTTGTTGATCGCAGTATTCAGGCTGTGGTCGAAATCGACGAACGTGTCGGCCGGCCAGATTTTCTGCCGCAGATCGTCGCGGGTGACGACCTGTCCGGCATGCTCCAGCAAAGTCGCGAGAACCTGGAAGGGCTGTTCCTGGAGCCGGATGCGGGCGCCATTCTTGCGTAATTCTCCCGCCGCCAGGTCAACTTCAAAGACGGCGAACCGCAGAAGCCTGGCTTCGCTGCTGGAGGAAGGCATCGGCATGAGGGAGCGCCCGTAGTGTACACCGTGTAGGGTGGACACTCTTGTCCGCCCAAAGCCGGCAGCGCACGACCGCCGAAGAAAGGAGAGCCATTGTGAATCCCGAGGAGCACGTTTTTCCATCCAAACTCTGGACTGGAAGGGCAGTGCTCGAAATCTCCCGTCGCAACTCGAGAAGGACGACACCTTTGGCGGATAAGAGTGTCCGCCCTACACAGAACGGACTAGAATGTTTTCGTGGCTACCCCCGCTCCGCAAAAGGCGGCTGCTGACGACAAGCACCGGCACCGCCATCCCATCTACGCCGCCGAAGCCACCGGATTGCTTCTCATGGCAGTGCTCCTGCTGATCCTGACTGTGATCCGTTACTGGTCTTACATCCAGTGGAGCGCACGCTGAAGTTGCCGCATCGCGAGCCGCTGCTGGTGGTGGTGCTTGGTCCCACGGCGAGCGGAAAGACGGCTTTGTCGCTGGCCATTGCCCGTCGCTTCCGCGGCGAGATTGTGAATTGCGATTCCGTGGCGATGTACCGCGAATTTGAGATCGGTACCGCCAAGCCGAGCCCTGAGGAACGTGCGGAAGTTGCGCATCATCTGCTGGACTGCGTCGATCCCAGCGCCCAGGTGACCGCAGGGGAATACGCCCGCCGGGCGCGGCAGGTTTTGCGCGAGATCGAACAGCGAAAGCATTTGCCGATCGTCAGCGGCGGCACGGGGCTTTATCTGCGCGCGTTACTCGAAGGACTGTTCCCAGGTCCGCAGCGGTCGGAGGGATTGCGGGACCGGCTGCGCGATCGCGCGCAACAGCGCGGTCCCGAATACTTGCATCGCATTCTGCAGCGGCGTGACTCGGCGGCAGCGGGACGAATTCATGCGAACGACGTTCCGAAAGTGATTCGGGCCATTGAAGTCTGCCTCGCCTCGCGCCAGCCCATGAGCGAACTTCTGCGGCAGGGACGCGAGCCGCTGCGCGGATTCCGGATTCTTCGGCTCGGTCTTAGCCCTGAGCGCAGTGCGCTCTACGCGCGCATCGACGAGCGAGCGGCCAGGATGTTCCAAGCCGGCCTGATCGAGGAGACGAAGAATTTGATCGCCAAATATGGAGAAGAATCGCGGCCGCTCGCATCTTTGGGATACAAGCAGGCCGTCCAGTTCTCGCGCGGCGATCTGGATCGGGAATCGGCCATTCGCGCCGCGCAGCAGGCGCACCGCAACTATGCCAAGCGCCAGATGACATGGTTCCGCCGCGAGCCGGACGTGCATTGGCTGGCCGGGACTGGCGATGATCCTGCGATTCAGGCCGAGGTAACTGCGCTCGTCGGCCAGGCGAGCGAGGCGAGCACGGGCGTGTAGGTACCACCGAGAGTTCATCCGCGCGGAAAATTTGTTATCGTCATCCTCTATGCTCCGGCGACTGCTGCTGGCCGCGCTCATCCTGAGCGGCGTGTCGAATTCTGCTAAAGACAAGACGAGAGACCGCTACCAGCAGCCGGGCCCGATCCATCTAGACAAGGATGGCGAAAAATGGGTTGACAAGGTGCTGCGCACGATGTCGCCGGAGGAAAAAGTCGGCCAGCTCCTCATGATTTTCGTGAAGGCGCAGTTTATGAACCAGGCCGATCCGGCCTGGATCGAACTGCGCGATACCGTCCGCAATCATCACATCGGAGGGCTGGTGATGACTGTGCCCGCCAGTGGCCCGGTCTTGTACAAGAGCCAGCCTCAGGTGGCGGCCGAACTGCTCAACCGGCTGCAGAGATCTTCCCGGTTACCGCTGATTGTCGCTGCCGACTTCGAGCGGGGCGTGGCCATGCGCCTGAACGGCGTGACGGTCTTCCCGCATGCCATGGCGTTTGGAGCTGCCGGCAATCTGGGAAACGCCGAAGAATTTGGCCGCATCACGGCGCAGGAGGCACGCGCCATCGGAGTGCAGTGGAACTTCTTCCCCGACGCCGACGTCAATTCAAACCCCGCGAATCCCATCATCAACACGCGAGCATTTGGAGGGGACCCGCAGCAGGTCAGTGATCTGGTGGCTGCTTACATCCGGGGCGCGCATGAAGGCGGCATGCTGACGACCGCCAAGCACTTTCCGGGACACGGTGACACGGCCACGGATTCGCATCTCGGCGTGGCCGCGGTCGTCGGAAACCGCGAGCGGCTCGAGGCCGTCGAACTGCCCCCGTTCCGGCGCGCGGTCAAGGCTGGCGTGGACGCGATCATGGTGGCCCATGTTACGGTTCCGGCGCTCGACCCGGAACCTCACCACATTGCAACTACCTCGACCGCGGTCGTGACTGGCCTGCTCCGGAATGAAATGGGATTCAAGGGCATTGTCGTCACCGACGCCTTGGGCATGGGAGGGCTGACGCGCCTCTACAACAAGGGGATCGGCCGAGCCTCCGTGGACGCGTTCAAAGCCGGCAGTGATGTGCTGATCGTGCCGCCCGACATTGACGGCAGCTATCGCGCCATGGTGCATGCCGTGCGCAGCGGGGAGATCAGCCGCCAGCGTCTGGATGAATCCGTTCGTAAGGTCCTGGAACTAAAGGCCTCTCTCGGTTTGCACAAGGCGCGGTTAGTGGATCTGGAACAGCTCTCGCGCGAGGTTGCGCAACCGGAAAACCTTGCAGTCGGCCAGCGCATTGCCGACGAGGCGATCACGCTGGTGCGCGATAACGGGCAGGTGCTTCCGCTGAAAGCTTCGGGAACTCCGGAGCCTGAGCCTGCGTATCAACCGATAGCAGAGGTGCGCGACCGGCTGGTAGCCGTGATCTTTTCCGACGACCTGCGCACCGACTCCGGACATATGCTGGAACGCCAGATTCTCGCTCGGGTGCCGGACGCCCGCATCATCTACGTCGATGCCCGCTCCGCCACCGGAATGAAGACGACCGTGCTCGACGCCGTGGATGCTGCCGAGCATGTAATCGCGGCCGTGTACGTGATACCGACTGCGGGCAAGACGGTAGCCACTGCCGGCGGTCTTAAGAACAGTGTCGCCATGGACGAAGCCACGGGGGCCGTGCTCAAGGCGATCCTGGAAAATGCCGCCCCTCGCACGGTCGTGCTCGCGATGGGCAATCCTTATGTGGTACAAAATTTTCCGGCGATCGAGAACTATGTGTGTGCGTTCTCGAACATGTCCGTGTCGGAAACGGCGGCGGTGAAGGCGGTCTTTGGGGAGATTCCGATCCGCGGCCACTTGCCGGTGACCATTCCCGGTGTCGCAGCGCGAGGCGAGGGCCTGGAACGCCCCGCCCTATCAAGCTCAGGAGGTTCGACTCATGCTCAGCGCTAGTATTGTCGCAAGAGGTATTGCCGCAAGATTCTCGCTCGCCGCCTTGTTCGTCACCCTCTTCGTACTGCCCGGCTGCAGCGTCAACGTGAAAGACAAGGGCAAGGATGGCGAGGCTCGGGTTGATATCAAATCTCCGATGGGCGATCTGCATGTCGATGAGAAACCCGACATTCGCGACGCTGGGTTGACGGTGTATCCCGGCGCCAAACCTGCCCCGAAAGACAGTGGCGAGGATAAGAAAAGCGCCAACGTTAACCTTTCCTTCCCTGGATTCGCGCTGAAGGTCATCGCGGCCGAGTTTGTTTCCGACGACGCACCCGCTAAGGTGATCGCGTATTACAACAAAGAACTGCAGCGCTACGGCAAACCCATTGAATGCCATGGGCGCTGGAACGGTGGCGATGTAGGAATTGGCACTGACAAAGACGACGGGCTCACCAAGCCCGTTTCCTGTCGCGATCATGGAAACGGTGAATCGGTCGAAATCAAGGTCGGCACCGAGGGCAACCAGCACCTGGTCAACATCAAACCTGACGGCAAGGGAGCCCGGTTCGCGTTGGTGTACGTGCGCGCGCATACGGGGAAAGACGACACGATCTGAGCCGCGTGAGAGTTGCTCTTTGTCCGGCGCCTGAGCTAGTTTCAAAGAGGTGGAACATCCCTGCGCTCAATGTGGGACTATGGTCGACGACGGTCGGCCCTTTTGTCCGCAATGCCGCGCGCCCCAGGTGCGGGTGCAGGTTGCGCCCGCGGATCTGGACGCTCCCCAAAGCCTAAAGTCAGAACCGGACCACTCCTTTCCGGACAATCCTCCACCCGGGTTCTCCGCCAGCCGGGGCGCACTCGACCGGAGAATTGCAGTCCGGACGGCGCTCCTTGCCGGAGGTCTGGGATTTTTCATCAGTGCCATTCCGCTTATTGGGATCGTGCTCACCGGGGCGCTGGCGGTTTATTTGTACCGCCGCGCCAGTGGATTGTCCCTGACGGCGAGCGCAGGATCGCGCCTCGGCGGTGCAGCGGGAGCGGTCGCCTTCGCCATCTCCTCGGTGCTCATGGCGGTTCGCATTTTCGCTTTCCACGCGCTGCAGGAGTATCAGGATGTCATGCTCAAGGTGGCCCAGGCGCTGGGATTGAACTCGTCGGACCCCGAGGTGCAGGAGATGATTCACCGTCTCTCCACTCCGTCCGGGCTGGCGATCACGCTTCTCTTCTCACTCGTGATTGCTGTGGCTCTGGCCGCGATTGGCGGAGCGCTGGCCTCGGCTGTGCTGCGGCCACGCTCACGGGCGTAAACGGAGTCTTCCGCCAAGAGCAGCTTTTCGGGTAGTGGTGCAGTTTAAATGCTATTTCCATTTGGAAGGGCATTCAACGTGCAACCCGTTCTGCAAGTCAATGCGTTCCGGGAGTAGACTCCTCCGAAATTTGCTTTCGAAAATGTTCATGAAGGCATCAGCACGACCCGCCAGCTCTGAGGAATAGCGTTCTGGCGGGAAGGCCACAACAGCACGCTTCTTGGGGAACAATTCCTTGAGCGCTTCAATTGCGGGGACAAGGTCAGCATCCCCCGACACGACGATACTCGTCCAGGA
>JAIQFZ010000087.1 GCA_020073015.1 Terriglobia bacterium
CAGTGTGCTCGCAGGCCCGAAAATGAATCCGCGGGACACCAGCGGATGCAGCCAGAACCCTTCCCGAATCACAAGATCACTGAGACTGGAGAGAGCCTAAGTCGCGGAGTCCATTTTTCCGCAGCCTGCTAGATAGCCTGCCCGAGTTTACCGAGACGGGCCACTATCAGGTGTATGTAGACACAATCACCGCTTACTTCACCAAGTACCCACATGACCGAGAAGGGGGCCTGCCATTGATCATGGATGAAATGGCGAATCCTCCGGGACTCAAAGATATCGACCAGATCCACCATAAACTGGGTGACTAGGGGTAGTTGGGCCCGGAGGGGCGAGGACGCCCGTCGCTCCACTGGCTTGTAGGCTACAATTCCGGGCATGAGACGAACAGTCCGCGCTGTTTCTATTCTCCTGTTGTTTTCTGCGTTTAGCTTTGCTACCCCACGCACCCTGCGCGTTGACTACTACCACTCCGGCAATTCTCAGCAGGCATGGTTCAGCCTGGACCGCGTGGTGCTGGAGCCGCTGGAGTGGCCGGGTAATCCGGTGAAGGCCATCGATGAGAGTCAACTGGGGGAATACCGGTTTGAAGTGCGGGAGAAGGGAAGCGGGAAACTGGTGTACTCGCGCGGATTCAATTCGGTGTTTGGAGAATGGAAGACGACCGAGGAGGCGTTGCATGCCAACCGCACGTTTTCAGAATCGTTGCGGTTCCCGGCGCCCGCGGATGTGGTTGAGGTGTCGCTGCAAGAGCGCGCCGGAGACGGCTTTCGCGAGGTCTGGAAGACCTCCGTCGACCCGAAGGACAAGTTTGTGGATCGTGGCCGGCCGCCGTCGCCGGGGAAACTTCTCGAACTACAGAAGATGGGCGACCCAGCTACCAAGGTCGACCTGCTGGTGCTGGGGGATGGCTACACGGCCGGCGAGCGAAAGAAGTTTGAGAAGGACGCGCGGCGTTTTATGGAGATGCTGTTTGCAGCGTCGCCATTTCGCGAACACCGGAAAGACTTCAACGTGTGGGGACTGTGTCCGGCAGCGCAGGAGTCGGGTGTCTCGCGACCTTCGACCGGGATCTACCGGCGGTCGCCGGTGGGAGCGTCGTACGACGCGTTTGGGTCGGAACGCTATGTGCTGACCATGGAGAACCGGGCGCTGCGCGATGTGGCGTCGTTTGCGCCCTATGAGTTCATCGAGATTCTGGTGAATGGCGCGACTTACGGTGGTGGCGGAATCTTCAATCAGTACGCGACGGTGGCGATCGACAATCAGTGGGCGGGGTATGTGGCGGTACACGAATTCGGCCACCAGTTCGCTGCTCTGGCCGATGAATATTACACATCCGACGTAGCGTATCTTTCGCCGGAGAAGAAGACGGAGCCCTGGGAGCCGAATGTGACCGCGCTCCTCGATCCGCCGAATGTGAAGTGGAAGGATCTGGTTGTGGCGGGCACACCGGTTCCCACTCCCTGGGACAAGAATGAATTCGAGCGCTTCGAACAGGACATCCAACGGCAGCGCAAAGAACTGCGCGCGGCCGGGAAGCCGGAAGCGGAAATGGAAGCACTCTTTCGCAAAGAGCGCGAGCAGGAAGATGCCTTGCTGGGCTCGCAGAAGTACTCCGGGAAAGTGGGTGCGTTCGAGGGCGCGAATTACCAGGCGAAGGGCTATTACCGTTCCGAGGTGGACTGCATCATGTTCACCCGCTATCGCGCGTTTTGCGCCGTGTGCCGGAGGGCGATTGAGCGGGTGATTGGGATGTATACGAGCTGAGAGCGAAATCGTTGAACCGCGGAGAACGCAGAGGTCGCGGAGAAAAAGCTTTAGGAAGTTCCCAAGCGATTGCGAACGAACTCGATGACTTCTGGCGTCACGTAGCGTGGTGGGTGGATCGCGAACATAGGCCGGTTGGCGACGGGTTTCAGCGAAGTCCGGTCCCAAGCAGTGACCGCTGTGCCCGGTGTGGCGTGCAACAACACGGCGTCGGCGCGGTCGAGAAAAGTTTGCGCTGAGGCTTTGAAGTCCGCGGTCTGCGGGTCGAGCACAGTCAGATAGAGGTCTGGTCTCAGAAAACGAAGAATGCTGTTCGATTCGATGATCGCGTTTTCGGCTCCGGCCAGGATTTGGCGGATGCGGGGCATGGCTTCGGCGAGGCGTCCTTGCTGGGTGCGCACCCACCAGGAATGGACGGCTCCGGCCACGAGGAAGCGGGACGTGTCGGATTCGCCGGAGCGGTCCCTTTCTTCAGAGACGGCGAACGTGTGATCGTCGGTGGCGCAGTCGCAGGCTTCGCCGTTGGCTGAGCAGATGCCGTGTCCGTATTGCGTGATCTTGAGAGCGGTCCAATGCCGGTCAGGCAGGGCGGAGATCAGGCCGGCGACCACACTGGTCTTGCCGACGCTGCGGGAGTGTCCGCCGATGACGACGATGGGCATGAGTTTGCGAGCTGCGAGCTACGAGTTTCGCCAGGCATCGGTTCAAGCTCGTAGCTCGAGGCTCGAAGCCGTTATTTATTCCGCCTTGCCGACCGCGACAAGAACGCCAATTCCTTAAGATACTCCCGGATGGGGCGCGCCGGCGTTCCCCAGAATACGACTCCCTTGCCGCGAATCACTTTCTTGGTCGGGATGCCGCTTTGTGCGCCCAGGATCGCGCCTTCTTCGATGCGCACGTGGTTCGCAATACCGACTTGTCCGCCGATGATGACGTTGTCTTCGACGACGGCGCTGCCGGAAAGGCCGGTCTGCGCAGCGATGACCACGTCCTGGCCGATCTGAACGTTGTGGCCGACGTGCACGAGGTTGTCGATCTTCGTGCCGCGACGGATGCGGGTTTCGTCGAGCGCGCCACGGTCGACGGTCGAGTTGGCTCCGATCTCCACGTCGTCTTCGATGACCAGGCGTCCGACCTGCGGGAATTGCTCGTAGCGGCCGGTTTCGGAATCTCGCACGTAGCCGAATCCTTCGCTGCCGAGGACGGCACCGGCTTGCACCACCACGCGATCGCCAAGAATTGTGCCGGGGTAGAGGGTCACGTGGGCGTCGAGACGGCAATGGGTTCCGATGGCTGCGCGATCGCCAACCACACAACCTGCGCCTAGCGTGGTTCCGTCGCCAATCTTGACATCTCTGCCGAGGACGGTGCGGGGACCAACGGAAACGCCCTTCCCGAGTTGTACCGACGGGGGGACGATTGCCGAAGGATGGATGTCGCGGTCGCGATCCTTGGTGTCGTGGAGCAGTTTGGCGGCCCGGGCGAAGGCCAGGCGCGGCTGGCTCACAATCAGCAGGGGCTTGCGGGCGGTTACTTGCCCGGCGAAGTCTCCGGCGATGATGGCGGCCGCGGGGGATGCAAGGGCAGCACCGAGATGCTTCGCATCCTCGACGAACACGATGCTTTCGGCATTCGAGGACTGCAGGCTGGAGACGCTGGAGACGCTGGCTGAGCCGTCGCCCAGCAGACGACCACCCAGATGTTCGGCAAGATCCCGGAGAGTGCGTTTCATGGCTTCCCATTGTCGCGTACTCAGTACCCAGTCGCCAGTACTCAGTACCCAGAGCCCGCGGCTCAGATCCGAAAGCCGAGCGCCCTAAAGCCTAAAGCCTAGGGCCTAATACAACGGCGGCTGGCCTTCCGGCCTTGTCTTCCAGCGGCGATGGACCCAGAGCCACTGGTCGGGATAGCGACGGACAAAGTCTTCGATGATCTTGGTGAACTTTGCGGTGTTGGAGACGATGTCGGCCTGGTGATCGCCGGTGCGCACCACCTCGACGGCGGGGTCAAAACGCAGAATGTATTTGCGCAGTTTCGCATCCCAGACGGTGAAACCGGGGACGACGGCGGCCCCGGTGCGCAGGGCGATTCGGGCGAGGCCGCTAGCCGTGCAGGTGGGGATTCCGAAAAAATCGACAAAGACGCCTTGCGGCGGGGTCATGTTGGTGTCCATGAGGATGCCGACGGTTTGGCCGGCACGCATGGCTTGAAGCAGTCCGCGGATGAAGTCGTCTTTGTCGACCGTGCGGTTGCCGTGCATGGTGCGATAGCTCTGGATGAGCGCGTCGACGTAAGGATTGTCGAGTGAGCGCATGACGATCGAGAGCGGATGTCCCTGGAGCGAATGGGCAAAGGCGGAGAGTTCCCATGCGCCAAGGTGTCCGGTCAGAAACAAGACGCCTTTGCCGCGGGCGTAAGCTCGCTCGAAGTTCTCGAACCCGTCGTAAACCACGATCCGAGAGACGTTTTCGCGGGTGTAACGCGGGAAAAGGCAAACCTCGGCGAGTTGGCGTCCGAGAGAAACGAAGACCCCGCGCAGAATGCGGCGGCGCTGGCGGCGGGTCATCTCAGGGAATGCGAGGGCGAGGTTGCGCAGGCCGACGCGGCGCAGGCGTCCGTGAAGCAAGTACACCATCAGCCCGAGAGCGATCCCTTTCGCTCTTGCCAGGGGGCGCGGGAGCAGGCCGACGGTCTGGACCCACAGCCAGACGATTGCGTATTCGAGACGATGGCGCACTGTGCGGGAGTTTAGGGGTTGAGGGATAACGACGCAAGGTGCGTGAGGTGAAAAGTCAAGCGACTTGGAAGTAACGCCGGCGTCTTCGGCCAAGTCACCGAGGGCGGGTCGCCCTCGGGACAGCCGACAAGGTGCCAGCGCTACGCTTTACTTCTTTTCGGCTTCCTTTGCCCACTTGGCTACAGTACTCAGAAACGGGTAAGCCGATTTGGGAGCCTCGATATTTCCCCGGAGCGAGGTCTTGAACGGGACCATGCGCCCATAGAAATCGCGAGTGCTGTCTTTGTCTTGCTTGATGACGGCGCCGGCGAGTTCGAGGCCGGCAAAGAGGCCGCGGGCGCGCGAGTAGGTCAGAACCTCCGCTCGCATCTTCCAATCCGTGTCGGCGGAGGCGTGGCGGCCAACCGGGCCGGCAGCGGCACTGGCATCGGCTCCCAACTTGAACTGACTGGACAGCAGGTGATCCATGCCGTTCTTGTTCATGATCAGCATGACCAGGTCCACAGCCTGGCCGCCGATCTGTAATCCAAAGCTTCCGCCACCGATGGTGAAGAACGCGGGCGCGCTCCAGCCTTTTTCCGTTCGACAGCTGGCAACGCCACGGCCGTAGCGGGCCCCGAAGATAAAACCGCCTTTGATCATTGACGGGACCACGGCCACACACTCGGCCGAGCCGAGGACTTCTTCCGGAATTCGGTTGTCGGGAGCGGCCTGGATTTCGTCGAGCACGGTCCCGGCAGCTTCGACGCGGTCAACGGCTTTGGAATTGTCTTTTGCCTCTTGGGTTTCGTCGGCGAAGAGGAGCGGAGTCGTCAAACAAACGAGCAGACACACAACGAGGAGTTTTCGCATTAGGGCCTCACTTGGGAGATCGGGATATGTTGATTCTATTCTCTTGATTCTATTAGATGCGGGGAGGGCAGAGGAGGGTACTGGGGGAGTGATCAGGGTGAGTCAGGGGTAAAAGAGCAAAAAAATCGGGGCTGACAGTGGCGACCCTAATCTCCACTCCCAACCCCGTCTCCCAGGTTCTGTGGTAGGTGAAGTGAGTATGCGTTAGGCGCTGAAATGACACAAGATTACCAAGGTCACTGTCCTAAGGTAACCACGCCGCGGGCGGCGGTTTCGATCCCAAACGGCAAGAAAACAGAACCACATAGGGAGGAGACTGCAAGGAAGACGAAGCATCTGTCCGGACCACCAGGGCATGACAATGATTGCAGGTGCCAGGGTGTCTCGTCAGCGCGAGCCGATAGAGAATCGGACGGAAGGCCGTCGGCCATGCGGGCGCTGCGATCAGAGACTACTTTGCGGCCACGAGCGAGTGCGTGATGGCGTGGACCGAAAGTGCGATGCGGTTCTGCACACCGACTTTGCGCATCAGCTTGGCGACGTGCGCCTTGACCGTGCGTTCTTCGATGCCGAGCGCGGCGCCGATCTCTTTATTGGAGCGGCCGGCGACCAGCATCTCGAGGACTTCTTTTTCGCGGTCGGTGAAGGTGACGCGGCCCGCCGGGAAGATGCGTCCCGGGGAAGCAGAGACGCGTTCGATGAACGTAGAGAGCACGCGGCGGGGAGCCCATACGGAGCCCTGGTGAACGATGCGCAAGGCCTGCACGAACTCGGCCGCCGAAGCTGCCTCGTCTACGTAGCCCTTGGCGCCCGAAGCAATCGCCTTCAGGACGGTTTCATCGTCCATGCCGGAGCCGGTGACAATGATGCGGAGATCGGGCCGGACGGCTTTGAGGCCGGCCATGATGTCGAACAGATTCTGGCCACTGCGATTGCCGAGCAGGATCAAATCGACGTTGGGAAGCTGCCCGAGTTCGGGCAGCGAGGCAGAGACCAATTCCAGATCTGGCTCGGAATCAAAGAGGGCCCGGAATCCCACAAACCGCAGCGGATCGCTCTCCACTACGGCGACACGAATTAGAGGCTTTCTCGCAACAGCAGCTTTCATCACGGTTTCCCTGTTAGGATTGCATCCTGTCCAAGCTTGCCTGAACTAACGGGGAATTGGAATCATTGGTGACAGAGACAAATTACGGCGGTAACCCCCGCCAGGGGGCTTTCGAGGAGGGGCCGTCACGGTGAATCGAAGAAAGATGTTTCGCTTATGCGCGTTCGTCGTAGTGGTGGGGATGATCGGAGCCGGACTGGCGACAGGCCAGGAGCAGGCTCCGCCGCAAGCCGCGGTTCCTTATCAGCCGAAGTTTCCGGGGGATCCGGCGCGGTCGGAATCGGAAGCGCAGGCGCTGGGCTACATGCGGGTGGTGCTCCGGGCGGAGCGGGAGTACAAGAAACGGCATAACAAATTCGCGGATACCCTGCAGGGGCTGGCGGGGACGGGATCGTTTACCAAGCGGATGGCGCACAGCACCGATCGCGGGGACTACACGGTTGGGTTCCATTCGGAGAAGGATGGCTTCGTGCTCACCATGACTCCCAAGCAACTGGACCAGGAGCACCGGTCGTTCTACGCGGAAGACGACGGGGTGATTCACGGGGACGATCAGAAGCCTGCGGATCTGAGTTCGCCGAAAGTGAAATGAAGATTAGCTGCGGGTCAAGAGCGGCAAACTACGATCCCGGTGGCGCTCCGTCCCCGCGATCTTTGCGGGCGGGGTCGGGTTGCACCGTGGGGCCGACCTGATCGGCAATACGGCGCGGCAGGATGACGCCACTGTCGGCCGCCGTGCGGCGAAGTTCCTTGATGATGTCTTCCCGGTCTCGTGCCCCGTAATCATGCGCGAAGCGAACGAGGGCTTCGGTCAAGATGTCGTGGTGATGCACCTTCTCGAGGCCGGGCTCGCGGGTGATGTTCAGCCACAAGCGATGAAGCAGGATGACGTCCTCGTTCTTCATGGTGGGTGTATGGGGGCCGATTCGGAATGTGTCGACGATGTTACCGGGGCGAACGATTTGCAGGACAAACTGACCTTTGGGTTCGGCGATGGACTCCCAGGCGCGACCCAATTCAAAGGCCTGTTCCGGAGGAGTCATCTTGCTCGAGAGGCCGGCCACCACGGCAGAGGACTCAAGGTTGTGGGCGGTCTGCACAATCGCTGACCACACATCGGCCGCCGGCACCACGAGCAGCGAGACACGTTTGCCAAAGCTCTCGGCCACCGAGACCGCCCGTGTGAACAGGGTCTGCTCGTAATCGCTGAAAATCTGTTCCATCGCCAGATCGTAGGCTCCAGAGCCGAAGCGGCTGACGCGGGCCGACATGACCACCACATCCTGCTCGCTGGTATTGATCCTTTCCAGCGCCCAGCGCAGGTGCGCGAGGGTGTTGTAGTCGCGGACCGGGACGAGCACATTTCCGGCGCGAATGTTGAGGGCGTCGCGCTCCACTGTGTCGCGCTGCAAGAGCTGGAAATGATCCTTCATCTGCTGCTCGGCGAGCGCGAACTTCTTCCGGTTGACGCGTTCGGAAACGGTGAAAATCAGAAAGAAAACGACGGCGAACGATACCCCCGCGACCGTCGCCACCGACTTGGTGAAAAGGTTGATCAGAGCCGTTGCCAGCAACACCATGAAGACTGAGAGCAGACCAATCGGGATTTCATAGCCAGCAATGGTGAGATTGGGCGGAACTTTCCAGCCTCGAACCCCCTTGTACTTGAAACGCAAGACCAGCATGGCGAGGCTGTTGAACGTGAAACTCCAGATCACGCCGAAGGCGTATGCTTCGCCCAGGACATAAACGTTGCCGCGGCTCGCCAGGATGGTAAGAACCTGGAGCAGGACGATGAGATTGATGATGCGATAGCTGGTTCCGAACCGGCGGTGGGGAAAGCGGAACCAGTCGGCCAGCACACCGTCTTCGGAAACACGGTTCAGGACGCCGTTCGAGCCGATGATGGCCGTATTCACGGCGCCCGAGAGAATGAGGAAGCCCACGACGACCACAAATCCGCGAAACAGCAGGCGCAAAATCTGCGGCCCCCACATGTACATGGCCAGGCCGGCGATCAGGTTGTCTTTATAAACAGGGACGCGGACCGCGTCCGGAATGAGCATGACAGAGAGCAGCGCGGAGAGTCCGGTGAAGACAAAACTGTAGATCGCGATGACGATGGCGGCGCGCTTCAGGTTCTTGAGCTTGGGGTGCGCGAGTTCGCGATTGACCTGGGCGAGCGACTCTTCGCCGCTCATGGCCAGAACCGAGTGGCCGAAGGCCATCAGGATTCCGAGCACGCCGAACATGCGGGCGAGACTCTGGTCCGGGAAGCTGTGACTCAGGAAGCCGAGCGATTCCTTGGTGAAATGGAGATTCTCGGGTGTGGGCAGAGGAACAGGCTGGTACCCGGACTTGAACAGGGTGAGCGCCGACCAGGCCAGCAATATCACCACCATGACGGTCGTGATCTGCATGACGCGCAGAGCCTTTTCGCTGGATTCGTGGATGCCCTTGATGTTCTCCCACCAGAAATAGATGGTCACGGCAAGGGCGAAAAAGACTGAAGTCCAGTTCACACTCAACTGCGGCGTGCCGTTGAACAGGTTGTGGACGGCACCCGGGATCCAGCCGTGCGCATCGGCGGTGGCAAAGACCTCGTTGATCAGTCCAGCGATGTACTGCCCCGCCGACACGCCCGAGATCGGTCCGGTGAGGATGTAATCGAACATCAGGGCGGAAACGCTGATTTTGGCGAGGGTGCCACCCAGCGCTTCCTTGACGACGCGGTACACGCCGCCGCGGACGAACATGGAGCAACTCTCCACATAAACCGCCCGCACGGTAAAGGAGAACAGCATGACCCCGACGATGAACCAGGGAGCGGATTTGCCAACCGCCTGCTCGGCGATTCCGCAGGCATAAAATGCGGAGGAGGCCAGGTCGTTGAGCACGATGGCGGCGGCGCGCCAGTAGGAGATGAAGGTGAGCATCACCGAGGTGGCGACCACGATTCGAACGCGGTTCGAACTGGGAGGGGCGGGTTGGGAGGACGATGACATTCAGGAGAGGCCGGACTTCAGGAGTGCTCCGATTCCTCCCGGCCCAAGAGCATTTTGAGATCCTCGATGCCGCTCAACACGAAAACCGCAACGGATCCAATGGAGCCGATGACGAACATGCTCTCCAGGAGCCGCGCTACCAGCGTTACTACCAGGGGCATAATCTCACTATGTTATCCGATATGAGGGAATGAGAACAGACGGTTTGTGGAATGATTCCACGCACGCCGAATCGGGTTTGCTATCCTTGCGCGTGCGGCAAATCCATGCGAGTGCGTGGCGACTGGTGCTGCTGTCGGCAGCGCTGCAGGTGGTGATTTTCCCGCTGCCGGGATGGTATTGGCTGGCCTGGGTGGCGGTGGCTCCTCTGCTGATCGCCCTTCTGCGGGCGCAGCCGGGCGGCGCATTGCAGGTCAACGCATCGGTGCGACTGGTGCCGGCCAGCCCGTGGCAAGGCTTCGTGCTGGCCTACGCGTGTGGGATCCTGTGGTACTTCGGAACGTGCTACTGGGTGTACGGTCCCATGCATCGGTACGGCGGCTTGTCGGTGCCCGTCGTTCTCCCGACCATGCTGCTGGCCGCCATGCATGAAGGGCTGTATCGCGGGCTGTTCGGGTTACTGGTGGCCACGGTTGCCGGACGCCATGGGTCACAGCGGCGGGCGCTGGTGGCCGCCCCGTTTCTTTGGGTGGCGGCGGAACTAGCCCTGACGCGAATCTCCGCGTTTCCCTGGGAACTGCTCGGCTATGCGCAGACCGGGAATTTTGTTCTGACGCGGCTAGCCACGCTGACCGGAGTGTACGGGCTGTCGTGGGAAATCATGCTGGTGAATAGCGTGTTTGCAGCCGCCTTTCTGGTCAGCCGGGAGCGGCGGAAATGGCTGCTGGCGTCGGCGATCGGGGCGGCGGCGATCCTGCAAGCGGGGCAGTGGATTGCGCCCGCGCCAGCGGCCGCGAACCACACGGCGCTGCTCGTGCAGCAGAACATTCCGATTCAGGCGGACTGGACGCGGGACTATTTTGAGAACACGCTGCGGGACTTGACCAGCCGGAGCGTGCAATCAGCAGCCCAGGCCGCGGGGAAGGCCGAGTTGATCGTGTGGCCGGAGTCGCCGTCGCCGTTTTACACGAGCGATCCGTTGTTTCAGAACGCGGTCAGCGCGATGGCGCGGCAAGCGCAGACCTGGGTGGTGGCCGGTGCGATTGGGGTCGAACCGGCGATGCACAGCGGTGGCCAGGGATCAAAGGTTTTCAATTCGGCGGCGCTGGTTAGCCCCCAAGGCGAGTGGGTTGGCCGGTATGACAAAGTGCACCTGGTCCCGTTCGGAGAATATCTGCCGTTTCCGCGTCTTTTTTCCTTCTTGGGAGACTTGACAAAGGAGATTGGAGAGTTTGCGCGGGGAACATCGCGCCGGCCGCTCGATGCCGGGGGCACGCGGCTGGGAGTGTTTATTTGCTATGAGTCGGTCTTTCCAGACGAAGTGCGGCAGTTCGCCCTCCAGGGCGCGCAGGTTTTTGTAAATATTTCAAATGACGGCTGGTACGGCGACAGTGGCGCCTGGAAACAACATCTGCAGCAGACCGAGATGCGCGCGATCGAGAACAACCGCTGGGTGCTGCTAACGACCAATACCGGACTGACGGCGGCGATCGATCCCTGGGGAAGAGTGGTGGCGCAGGTTCCGCGCAAAGAGTTCAGCGTGCTGATGGCGCCCTACGCGCTGGTTTCGGGTACCACGTTTTACACGCGGCACGGCGACTGGTTCGCATATCTGTGTGCGATAATTTCGGTGGGCGCGGTCGCAGCGCGATTCTTAAAGATTGGTAGCCAGTAGAGGTGGTTTTGGGAAGTTCTTTGAGGGTTCAGAAAGGCGACCCTCAGCGGCTAAAGCCGGCATTTTGGGCGGATCGTTGCGGCACGGCTGAAGCCGTGCCCGACCCAAAACCAAGATTCTTGAAACCAGTCCTAGCCAGTAGTCAGTGCCATTCTGATTGCGGACTACTGGCGACAGGCAAGTAATGAGCGAACAAATATGTTAGACGAACTTACGCAGCAGTACAGCACTCTCAGGACCAAGGTGCACGATCTCCGGGAGTATCTTTGACGCGGGCAAACTGCGCCAGCAGTTAGCCGAGATTGAAAAGCAGGCAGCGGATCCGGGCCTGTGGTCGAATCCGGGAAAATCTCAGCAGGTGATGCGCGAGCGGAAGCGCCTGGAGGAAGTGTTGTCTCTGGAAGGCGACCTCGTGCGGCGGACCGAGGACATCGGCGCATATTTCGATCTGGCCGGCGAGGGCGAGGATGTCAGCGCCGATCTGCAGCGCGAACTGGATTCGCTGAGCGAACTGGTGGATCGGGTCGAGACCGAGACGCTGCTCTCGGGCGAGAATGACGCGCGCAACGCGATTGTAACCATCCATCCCGGCGCGGGTGGGACCGAGTCGCAGGACTGGGCGGAGATGCTGCTGCGCATGTATCTGCGGTGGGCGGAGCGCCAGGGATTCACGACCGAGATGTATGACTACCAGCCCGGCGAAGAGGCAGGGATCAAGTCGGCGACCTTTGCGGTGAATGGCGAGTACGCATTCGGTTATCTGACCAGCGAAATTGGCGTGCACCGGCTGGTGCGGATCTCGCCGTTCGACCAGGCAAAACGGCGCCATACCTCGTTTGCCAGCGTGTTTGTTTCTCCGGAGATTGACGACAGCATTGAAGTGGTCATTAAGCCCGAAGATATCCGCACCGATACTTACCGGTCGAGCGGGAAGGGCGGGCAGCACGTGAACACGACCGATTCGGCGGTGCGGATCACGCACATCCCGACGGGACTGGTGGCCAGTTGCCAGAACGAGCGCTCGCAGCACAAGAATCGCGAGAAGGCGATGAGCATGCTGCGCTCAAAAATCTACGAGTACGAACTGGAGAAGAAGCGCGAAGTTACCAAGCAGATCGAAGACTCGAAGCTGGATATTGATTTTGGCTCGCAGATCCGGTCGTACGTGCTGCAGCCCTACCGGCTGATCAAGGATCATCGCACGAAGCTGGAAGTGGGCGACGTGGATCGCGTGCTCGACGGCGATCTGCGGCCGTTGCTGCAGGCCTACTTGCGGATGCGGCGGGGTGAGAAAAAGTCTTAGCGCGAGCCGACGCGGTGGATCTTAACCACCGGGGGCACAGAGGTACACAGGGGATTGCTGTTGATGAAGTTGAGGAGAGAGAATTCGCTGAAACCGCCGGCTCTCGGGGTGCGGCTGCAACGCGCGTTTCAGTACGCCGCTGCGAAGCATGACGGGCAGACGCGTAAGCAGTCGGCGGTGCCGTACCTGTCGCACCTGATGGCGGTAGCGTCGCTGGTGCTGGAGGCGGGCGGCGATGAGGACATGGCGATCGCCGCGCTGTTACATGACGTGGTCGAAGACTGCGGCGGGATGCCGCGGCTGCGCGAGATCCGGAAGAAGTTTGGTCCACGCGTCGCGAGGATCGTGGAAGGGTGCACGGATTCCTTTGGGGAGCCGAAGCCGGAGTGGATCGAGCGGAAGAAGGACTACTTGCGCGAGGTGAAGCACGCCGATCGTGAGACGCGCTTGGTGTCGGCGTCGGACAAGTTGCATAACGTGCGTACGATTTTGGCTGATTACCGGCAGCACGGGGAGGCGATCTGGACGCGCTTCAATGGCAAGAAGGAAGGAACGCTCTGGTACTATCGCGCGCTGAGCGACGAATATGAGCGCCGCCATCGCAACCGGATTACGCATGAGCTGGCGATTGTGGTGGAGGAACTGGAACGAGCGACCGGTGTGAGGTCGGATTGTGCACCGAAGAAACGACGTGCCGGGACGTCTTGGAGATGAGCCATGCCTCGGATGATTGATCTGATCCGCAAATCGCAGTTCCCGTCGAACCTGATGCACGCGGCGGCGCGTGGAGCGCTGCTCGTGCCGCCGGGCGAGATGATGGAAATCCTGGTGCATCTGGCGCTGCATAACAAGGTCTTTGGCGAGCAGGCCCGGCTGACCCTGGCGGGTTGGGATGAGAAAGACTCAAAGTCGGTGGCGGCCGATCCGGCAACCAACCGTGAGGTTCTGGGATATATGGTCACCCTGAAGAACATTCGGCCTGCCCTGCTTCCCGCCTTGCTGGAAAACTCATCGGTTGGGGATGAAGAACTGGCGGAAGTGGCGGCGGCGGGCTCGCGGGAGGTGGTTGATGTCCTGCTGGCCAACGAGCGCGTCAGGCAGTCTCCCATCCTGAGGGATGCGCTGCGGTCCAATCCGCGGGTGCGCGCGAACGAGATGGAGGCAACCGCGAAGCCTGTCGAGCCGGTGGAGGTCCCCGAACCGGCGCCACCAGCCGAGGCCGTGGCAGACCCGGAGGTGGCGACGACGCCGGAGGATGCGGGTGATCACGAAGGGATTCCCACGCCGGAGACGGGGGAAAGTCCGGAGTCCGCCGATGAAGCGGTGCTTGCGGAGGCAATCGCGCACTACATCAAGGAAAACGAGGCCGAGTTGGCAGCCGTTCCCCACCAGCCGTTTCAGCCGATCGGAAACCTGCACGAGGAGGGCGGAAGCCCGGAAGGGCCACCTCAAACCGCCGCTGCTCCGCAGGTGGCGGACGCGAAGCCAGAGAGCCAGCCTGCGAAGCCAGTGGCCGCGGCTACAACCAGGAAGCCGGTTCACGGTCACGAAGAGAAGCGTGACAGCACGCTGCAGAAGATTGCCAAGCTCGACGTCAAGGGGCGCATTTCTCTGGCCGTTCGCGGCAGCAAGGAAGAGCGGTCGATCCTGATTCGCGACGGCACCAAACTGGTGGCGATGGCGGTGCTCGAGTCCCCGAAAGTGTCGGATGGGGAGGTGGAAAACTTCGCACAGCAGAAAAATGTGCTGGAGGCCGTGCTGCGGGCGATTCCGATGAAACGGCGCTTTGCCAAGAATTACAACGTCGTTCGCAATCTGGTATTCAATCCGCGCACGCCGCTGGATCTCTCGCTGGGGCTGATGAAGAACCTGCTGGTACATGATCTGAAAAACCTGTCGGGGAACAAGGAAGTTGCCGACACGATTCGCAAGCTGGCGCTGCGCATGTTCAAGCAGAGAGTGGAAAAGAAGGGCTGAGAGAGTCGCGAGTAGTGAGTCGCGGGTGGCGAGTGTGCTTGAGCCGGGATGCTGGAACTCGCTATTCGTCACTCGCTACGCCATAGCGCCAGGGAGGATGCTGATGCAATCCGATTCAGTCCGCGATTTGCTGTCTAACGTGAAGACGATTGCGGTGGTCGGGTTGTCGGATAGTCCGATGCGGCCGAGCCATGGGGTTTCGGCTTACATGCAGGCGCAGGGATATCGGATCATTCCGGTGAATCCGCAGATTGCGGAAGCGCTGGGGGAGAAGTCCTATCGGTCGCTGCTCGAGGTGCCGGAGAAGATTGACCTGGTGGATGTATTCCGGCGGCCGGAGTTTGTGGATGAGGTCGTGGAGCAGGCAATCCAGCTGAAGATTCCGGCGATCTGGCTGCAGGAGGACGTGATCAACGAGGGGGCTGCGGAGAGGGCGCGGAAGGCTGGAATGTTCGTTGTGATGGACCGCTGCATTCTGAAAGAGCACCGGGCGCGGTTCGGGTAGGGAGCCTCCTTGCGAAACGCCGATAAATATGCCAAACGACGACTCGACTCTGGAGTTGTGAGTGCTATCGCGATTTTTCGCCAACTACCTAGCGATCTGGTTCCACAGCACTGTGCAGACGGTGGCAAATGCGGGTATCAGCGCAGCGTCGCCGACGAGTCCAAGCCACACAAATCCTCCACCTCCAGCAAACCCGCCTTCGGTGAAGAATGTGAATGGCAGTCCGTACGGGAAGAAACAGTCGGCGCACCAAACTGGTCGCAGAAAATTCGCGATATTAACGACAACCAGAATCGAAGCTGCTACGATAACGCACCACTGGAATCTCATGCGAGTCGTATCGCCGCCGATGTTGCCAGCGACTTCTATTGCGACGAGCGATGCGGCAATGAGTGCAAGGATGATTGCCGAGCATTCTGATACCCACCACACGCGAAAAATCCGATGAAACCACGGCCAAAACATGGAAGGAAAATGGAAGGCGACTTTGTTCAGTATCACCCGGAGCAGCACGAAGATTAGTGCAAGCAGGCCGGAATTGACGAGGAGAAGTTTGGCCGCTTTGATACGCGAACCGCACGCTGAAACTCCATAGAACAGCAAGCCGATACACAGTGCGGCAGCAATCGAAAGGCTGAAAACGGAGTTCTCAAACGACAACCCGGTAATTACTACGCCGCCGCAACATACAGCAGTTGCCAGCCACGTACTGTTGAAGTGCCCGCGCACCGTCGCTGTCGTCATAGCTTCTGACATGCTTATTTCACATTAGACACCAACCAGGGGATGGTTTACGTAACCAGATGGGATGAGAAGGCCGGTCTCCGACGGGATGCGGTACGCTCCCAAGTTATCGACGCGCTCGAAGCGCAAGAGATAAAGGAGACCGGCAAGGAAGAAGGTTAGCACCGCAGTGGCAAAGCAGAGCAGGAATTGTTCCGAGCAGAAACTGACGATCGGTTTGGATCTGGGAGATCGATCGAGCTGGTATTGCGTGTTG
>JAIQFZ010000008.1 GCA_020073015.1 Terriglobia bacterium
ACTGCGGCATCGCGAACGTGAATGTGGGCACCTCCGGTGCGGAAATCGGCGGTGCCTTCGGCGGCGAAAAGGAGACCGGCGGAGGTCGTGAGTCCGGTTCGGATTCCTGGAAAGCCTACATGCGGCGCCAGACCAATACTCTCAATTGGGGTGGTGAAATTCACCTGGCGCAGGGAGTGGAGTTCCACTCGTAATCCAAGTGACGTGACCGGCGAAATTTGCACTAAGTGGAAGGAGAGAGAATCCACTTGGAGGAAAAGCGGGTCATGCCGATCAAGAGGCACAAAGCAGAGCAGATCGATCCTGGCGGAATGCGACAAACTGGCCAGAGATGGGCGTACAATGGTGTCGTTATTGAACCAAAAAGGAGATTCCGGGTTAACCGCGAACGTTTCAGAAAGGGAATGACGTATGTCGATTCAAGAAGTATCCGCGGAAGAACTCGCGAAGTTGTTTCACCATTACGAGGGAGCTCTCTCTGAGGATTTCCATGGCCTGCGCAAGGAAGACGCCTCGCTGTCCTGGGAGCAGGTGCCGCAGAATGAACGTGAACTGATGGTCGCGGCCGCCCGCCTGACGCTGCTGGAGCTAGGAGCACCGGCCGAGAAAGAGCCGGTTGTTCGCCGGTATTTCGCCAAACCCGGCGAGGCAAATTGGGGCTGCTAGGTTTCCCGGCTGGTTCCCACGCCGGTCTTCTTTATGGCAGAGGAGGACAATCTTTCGGCCTTCGACTGCCGCCGAAACTGCCTCCCCTAAACTGAGGGGCACACCCGTTCAACGAATCCTTCCTGCGCCTATTTGACGGTGGTCTCGCGAGACAAACTGAACCATGTCAAGGAGGGGTTGTCGGCTGACAATCTGAAATGGTTTCAAAAGAAGTTTGCGAAAACATATCCCGGAGTTTGTTACGCTGATCCGGCCCCAACGGTCCCAATAGTTTTCTACCTCTCCGTCACCCCAGATACTTATCACGCAACGCGAGTAGTCGAAAACACAGCCACGCAATCAATCCCGGTCAACGCAACTGTGACGGATCGAATGGCAACACTTCGCAAGTAAATGGCACAGTGCAGACGACCACAACAAGCTCCACAGCCGTACCGTGGAACCAAACCGAAAGCTGCCGTTGCAACTCGCAAAAAGCGAACGATTTCGGCTGCACGACGGAAGAGAATTTGCGGCTGCGCAGAGGGCCCGCTGGGCAAAAGTCCGGCTAGGAAGTGAGATCAGGTCTGCGAGCGAAATGTATGAGTGCTACCGCTGCAAGGTAGACATCTCGGGTTCGCGTCTCATGGATGTACTGCATATCTCAATCTCTCGAAGACTTTCCGAGGGTCAATCTGGGGCCATTGTGGGTCCAATAACCGATCCATGGTTTCAGGAGGTTCTGATCGCGCCATTACTTCGGGATTGCCAACGACGCGGAAGTTAGCCAATCAACTGACAGGTTTCACGAAGAGTCCCTAACACTTTCGCCTATCCAATCGCTCCTCAGATAGCCGGGGTACCGCCCGTGCCGCAGCGCTCTAGCAGGCTGCGGAAAAAGTCGTTTCTGGGCAAGAGCCGGGCCCTCAGCGGCTAAAGCCGCATTCAAAACAATGCAGTTATCGCCCGCTGCCGCAATCAATGCCCGCTACCAGCCGCATATTCGGGCCTCCAGGTAGAAGATTCAAAACTCTGATCCATTTTTTCCAGCGCAAAGACGGCTGCGCCTATCGCTCCGATGAACTGCGCTGCTTCGCGATTCCCTCATCCAGGCCCTGCATGTCGGCTACTGAGCCCAGAGCCGAGCCGGTAATCCAGCTCAGCAAGTTGCAGGACCTCTATGATCATCACCTGTACCTTGACGCGTTCACGTTAACCGCGGAGTTTTGGAAAAGCTCGACGGATGTTCAACAGCTCTCGACCGACGAACTTATTCTCGCCAGCAGGCTTGCTGCACGACTCGGCGGGCAGCGCCTATCTCGATGGTTACTGAGAGTAGCCGTCAAACGCGATCCCGGCAATCCGCGGGTGTGTTACTTCGCGCGACACGTCCCTTCCTCGAGAGTACGCCTGCTCGATGAGCTGAAGGCCTTCAATGCTCAACCCGACTTAGGCGGGAATGATCCGGAACTCCGAGCCTCCTGGTATGCGTCGCATGCTTTCACGTGGGCAGCGCTCCGGGACTTCGACCGCGCCTATGAGTGCCTGGCATTGGCGCATTCGCTGGCGCCAAATGACAGCTGGGTCCTGACTTGCGAGTCCAACGCGTTGGGCATCGCCGATCGCTGGTCCGACGCACTCCGCTCGGCTGAACGCGCGTGGGAGGTGGACCCTGGCTCTCCATTCGCAGGCAACAGTCTGGGCACCAGCCTCCTGCACTTGGGCCGGGTGCAGCAGTCCGCGGATCGGCTCTCTTCCGCCGCTGAGAACTCGCAGTCGTACCAACTCGTCGCGGAGGCCTGCTGGCATCAGTGCGCGCTGGCCGAGACGCTGGAAGGTCAGCAGCGGCGCTTCGTTCTGGAGCGAACCCGCACGCTGGCCGACAAACTGCCCGGTCTTGCCCCGCTTGCCGATCGTGAATCAAGAATAGCGTTTGCACGTGCCAATCTCGACATCGCGGAATTGGCAGACGACTATGCCGGGATCGAACGCTGGAGCACTCAGCTGCGCTCGCCGTTTCATCGCCAACTTCTCCGCAACCTCAACAAGAATACGGAAGGCAAGCGCGTCAGGCTGCCATTTCGTCGAACCATTCAGACCCACGAGACTTGTGTCCCCGCGAGTATCTCGGTAGCGCTGTCGGCCGGCGGTGTAGTCATCTCCGCAGAGGAGATGGCAGCCGAGATCACGTTCGGTGGTACAGCAGAATGGACGGCCGCCGATTGGCTGCGGGCACGCGGTTTCCACGTCCGTTTCTTTTCCGTCACAGCGGAACTTGCTGCGAACTTGATCCAGCTTGGGATCGCCTTTGTGATGAGCTGGGAGGCGGACGAAAGTGGTCATGCCGTCGCTGCCGTCGGACTCGATCAGCGAGCCGAAGCCCTCCTGATTCATGATCCCCAATCATTCCGCGGAACCGAATATCTGCTGACCATTTTGGATCGCAACCTGAGTCCCCTGGGTATCAAGGGAATGGCCGTTGTGACCGGGGACCGCGCCGCCGACTTGGATGCTCTCCTCCCTCCCGAATCCACCCTGATGGCAGCAGCGCAGGAGCACCAAAAAGTAATGACCATGCAAGGCCCCGCTGCTGCCCGGAAGATTGCCGCTGACGTGACCAAACTTTTTCCCTCACATCCCGGGACGTTGTACCTCCAATCCGTACAAGACTTGGAGGACGGCCACGTGGGACAGGCGCTGCATGGTTTCAAGGAACTGCTGCGCCAATTCCCGAACTCGCCTTTCGTACGAGTCAGGTTCATGTCTGCTTGCCGGGCATTGGGGAACAGCGCCCTGGTCCGGCAAACCCTGAAAGACATCGTCGAGCGCGGAGTTCTCCCCGGTCTCGAGGCTCAACAGGACTGGATTCACCCTCCGGACCGTTATGTCTTCGAATACGCCGATCTCCTGCGGTTATCCGCGGAAACCCGCGACCAAGCGGAATCGCTCCTCCATTCCCTCATCCGGCGGCAATGCACCTCAGCGGGAGCATGGCATAACCTCGGGGACTTGCTGTGGCAGAAGCGGGATTTGGACGGAACCTTGCTCTGCTACCGCCTTGCCTCCTGCCTGGCGACCAGCGATGAACACTACGCCCGCGCGTATGCCGACGCACTCGCGGATGAAAAGCGCGAAGAGGAAGGTTTTCGTTGGCTCGAAGCGCGAGTTCGCAGGTTCGGTGGCTCATCGCATGCCGTAGCGACCTGGATTTCATGGATCAGCGAGCTCGAAGACCGCGGATATCCCGAGCGCGCACTGGCAACGTGCAACGAGGCGCTCGGCCAACATTGCGACTCCCCCGAGTTGCTTTCCTTTTCCGTGCCGTTCTTCGCCAGAATGGGCGACTGGGAGGGAGCCGAAAGAAACTTGTCTCAGCTGAAGTCCAAGGACAACCCGGCCGCCTTCTACGAAGCCTCGGTGCATTTCTTCCGCATGCGCGGCGACCTCAAGGCCGCCACCGTCAACGCAGCCGCATGGATACGCGAACTGCCCCGGTCCATGCGCGCTCGCCATGCCATGCTGGATTTGGTCGCGATGCAGGAGGGACCCGAATCCGCCGTGCAAATGGCTGCGCTTTGGATGCGCGACAACAAGGATCACGAGGAGTTTGAGGATGCTTACTGCGCTCAGCTAGACAACAGTTCTGTCCCGAAAGGGAAGAAGTACTCGGTCCTTCTCCGGCGTCTCAAGCGAAATCGCGAAGATGCCTGGGCGTGGCGGGAGACGACATTTTGCAGCCTCTATGAATACGACCTCGCCGACGATCGCCACCGGCAACGCCTTGAACAACGCATTCCTCAGTTTCTTGCCGAATGCGATCGGACATCGAAGGAGCACGTGGCGACGATCCGCGCCCATGCCCTCTGGTCCGAGTACCGCAGCGACTGGTCAGGCGCCATCGCCAGGTCGCTCGAAGCGATCGATCTTGATCCGCGGAACTTCTACAGTTACCGGCGCATCTGGGAGTGCTCGGCACGCCTGGATAGCGTCGAACGCAATCGTCTCTGGACCCAGATTGAGCCGATGCTGCTCAATGCTTCGGGCCGCCTCTCGATCGCCCGGGAAGTCATGGGCCTCCTCGCAGAAAGATTCGGCGTGCTACAAGCCGAGAAGACAATCGAAACGTGGATGGAGGCGCATCCGGGCGATCCGGATGTGATTGAAGCGGCTGCCGACCTTCTCATTGACCGCGGCCACGGCCGTTCGGACGCCTCCCGGGCGATCGCCCTGCTGAAGCCCGCGGTTGAACGGTACCCATATCACTCCGGTCTGCGTTTCTCGCTGGCGAATGCTTATCGTCGCGCCGGGCAGGACTCCGAAGCGGAAAGCGTGCTGTCAGAAATTGTTCGCCGCCATCCCGACAATTCCTCCGCAATGATTCAGTTGGCCTGGATCCGGCACCGCCGCGGCGATCCGGAGGGCGCGTATCGGACCCTCGACACCGCCAAGGCGGCGAGTCCGCGTAACCCTGATGTCCTGGATGCGCGCGTGCAGATCCTGATCGAAAACCAGCGGTTTGATGATACGTGCCAGGCGATAGAGCAGGGCCTGCAGCAGATGCCGGAAAACGTCCATTGGCGCAGCCGCGCGATTCCGTTGTTTTCCCGGTGTGGAGCGGACGCAAAGGCCATTCAGGCCGCGCGGGCCGGTGTCGAGATCTACCCCGGCGGCGCTTATCTTTGGCTCTTGCTGGGCAGAACCCTAAACGAGATGCGTCAATTTGCCGAAGTCGGCGAGATCGAGTCCTGTCTGCGCCAGAGTCTGCGGTTCAACGGCAGCCTCTTCGAGACCGCGGACCTGCTTTCCATCCTGCTCACCGAACAACGGCGTTATGACGATGCTGCAAGAGTCCTGCGCGACATCGAGAAAAGAATGTCCGACCCCTGCCCTGCGCTTGGCAGGTTAGCCTGGATCAAACGGATACAGGGACAACGCCGCGATGCTGTCGATGACCTGGCGAAGGTGGTGACCGCCAGCCCGTGGTACAGCTGGGGCTGGAACGTGCTCATCGGCTGGCTGGAAGAGGATCAGGAATGGGAGCAAACCCGCCAGCTGCTGCAGGACATACCGCCGCAGATGTTCACGAACACGTCGTTTCGCCTGCAACGGCTCTTGCTCCTTGAGAAGGCGGGCCTTGATCGGACCCAGCTCGATACCGAATGGGAGAACCTGCTGCGCGACTTCCCCGAGGATATCTCGCTGTTTGTGAAACGGTATGACACGCTTCACGCGAGCGAGCGCTTTGATGCGGCCGCGGCCGTTCTCGATTCGATTCTGCAGTTCGATCCCGATAACCCCTTCATTCTTGCTCGACGAACAGAAGTCCTGTCGCGTGCACCGGAGAAAAATGCCACACTCGAGGTGGCCCTGCGTGTTTGTTTTGGCCCCGTGGAGGAATCCACGTGGCCGGCTGACAAAGTCTGGGATGTTGCCCAAGCCGCCGGTTTTGCCGACCAACTCTACAAGCAGGCCGTTCAACGCCTCTCGATCGGCGAAAAACCAACCCGCCGCTCTTTCGCAAGAATGGTTGCCCATGCGATGGGAATCGAAACCAAGCGAGGGCTGCAACCGAGGACTTCGACGTGGTTCTTGTTTGGCGGCGCACGGGAGCTTTTTCGGTTGGGGCGGCTAGTCCGCAACGCTGGCTGGGATGGCAGCAGCTACCGCGCCGAGTTATATAGAGAGCTCTGTGACTACGGTTATCATCGCGTCGTAAGGCGGCTTTGGAAGAAGAACGGCGACAGCCGCGCCTTGAATATTGATGAGTGGTCACAAATAGGCCGCGCACTCGTCGGGGCTCATTTGCATTCGGAAGGCCGGCGATTCCTGAGCGCGTGGCGCGAACGTCCCGGCGTCGGAATGTGGATGGTTACCAATTACACTCTGTGCTTGTCGCGTTTTCGACGCAGTCAATTGGAAGAGTTGCGCGCGGCTTGCCGGGATGCGTTGTCTGGCCTGCCTCACGACCACTGCGCCAGCTACCTTGCCCACGCCCAGGCCGAGGCCTGTGCCCTCCTCGGCGACAAGGAAGCATTGCTGCAAACCTGGAACACCTACTCTACATACTTCGAAACGTCGCTGAAGGAGAACGAGTACTTCCACGCCACCCACCGCCATTTGCTGGGTGATATCCCAATGATGGCCCGCTACCTTCAGCAGAACCAGACGTGGCTTTATCGTAAGATGCTCTGGAAATTACGTTGGAACCGAATCCTGCACTCGCCTCAGACTCGCAGCGGAAGGGAAAGACCGCCCCTCGCGAACGTTCCTTGGTGGGTATGGTGGCTGCTGTTTATGTTGGTTCTCCAGATTTTTAGGAACTCCCAATGACCAGCAGGCCTCGCGGTCCACTGTCTTGGGCGGCGGCATTGGAGTGAAAGAACGCGCCTTGTTGCCGCCAGCATGACCGTGGCAGATTGGCTCTGATCGAGTCCGCTCTGTTACCAGCAGGTTGAATGTCACTCGGCAAGTTGAAACCGTGTTCCGGTTGAGGCGCCACAGCGGCCGTTTGCGCTTGTATCACGGGTGACCCGGAAACTATCCTCCTAGCCGTTCGCTACGGCGCTCCAAGGGATGCCTTCCCGGGGAGGTGTAAGGCATGACGACGACCGGAAATTCACGTCACTGCATGAAACCATGCCTGGAGCGAGGTCGTTGGCTGTATTGTCTATAGGACCAGAACGCCATACAGAAATCGTGGAACGACAGAGTCTACCCGGCGCGCCCATGACCCAATACGCGATGACGTGAGGGTTCCCAGTATTCGAAAAACCTGTCTGAACCCTTTGCTGAAAGCTGTTGAATCGGAAGTCTCAATATGTAGGAAAAAGGCTTCGATAAACAGATGTTTTTCGAATGGTATCGTTCCGGATGCCAATCTTGTCCGGTGCGCTAGAATCCGCCTCGCGCAGTAGAGCAACAACGAGTCCTTCGTTTTGGCACCGTAAGCGGTTCCATTTTGGGAATGGGCGCTATGAACGAGCAAATATTTGGGGCGCGCCGCTCTTGGGCCCCCGTATCATGTTCTCTGTAAGAAGTATTACCTCTCGATCATCCTGCTTCGTCTGTGAGTGAAGGCGAATCTGCTCAATTCTCATTCGCCTATCTTCCCCCGCAACCGGGTCAACCACAAGGCGGAATGGAGGCAGAGATGAGGTGTTCTCCTGTCCGACTCGTGCTTTTGCTTGTTGGAATGGGTTCCGCCTGCTCTGGTGCCGCGCAGACGAATGATGTCTCAGTTCCAGACGCGCCGTCCGCGATCCTAACTCCAAAAAAACAGAACTCACGGAAACCGCTCGATTTCAAGTTGCTCGTAAATCGATCGAAAGTGTTTCCGGACCTTGCGATGAACGAGAAGCATCTGAGCGCCAAGCAGAAGTTGCAATTGTCGGTGAACGACAGTTTGTCACTGGCGGCGGGGGGTGGAGCGCTATTCAGCGCAGGTCTGGGGCAGGCCCGCGACAATCTGCCCGGATACGGCCAGGGCGCGCAAGGTTTCGGCAAACGCTTCGGCGCGGCGATGGGGACCAGCGCTTCCACGCAGTTCTTCGGCACCTTCTTGTTCGCCACCGCCTTTGGACAAGATCCCCGCTTCTTTGTGCGGGAGAACCTCAGCCTACGGCAAAGCCTTCGCTACGGATTGCGAAGGGTGGTCATCACGCGTACGGATCAGGGTCAAGAGACATTGAATACCTCCGGGTTGCTTGGTCCGCTGGCCGCGCAAGGACTAGCCAACACCTACCTGCCCGACGAGGAGCGCACAGTTGGCCGGACATTGCAACGCTACGGCACTAATCTTGCGCTGCGCACCGGAGTCAACCTCGCCAAGCAGTACTGGCCAACAATTTCTAAGAGTCTGACCAAAGCGAAGCAGAAGAAGAAAGGCGGCAGCGGATGACGGGAAAGGGGAATTCGCGAGGACGGGGCATGCGTCCGGTCTTCCTGGCCCTCTCTTTGGCGTTTGTATTCACGCTGCGCACCTCGAGTGCACTGGCGCAGGACGTTCTCACCGGCGACGAATGGGTACGTGCGAAGGTGGAGGCGTGTCGCGCCCTGGAAGTGCATCGCGCTCAGGATCTCGACCGGCTCAGAACCAAACTGCAGGCAAGCGCGCTCTCAGCTGAGGAGTTGCGATTCCCTGAGAAAGAAACCCGCGATTACGAGAACGCACTGAAGAAAGAACGCAAAACGCGTCTTCACGACCTGGAGTTCCTGCTATTTCAGCGCAAGGGCAAAGCGCTGGAAAAAACCTTCCTGGAGCAGACGGTGTCCACGTCAAAACCGTCCGGTCAGGACAAGGCGTCATTGCGGCGGGCGGTTCGCCTGTTTGCCGAAGGCGTGACACCGTGCCTGCTGAATGCGTTCGAAACAACCCTGGTGGTCGCGGATTTCGGCTTGCCTCTCCGAAGAGAGTTCACCGGTCCCGGAGTGCGGTCGTGGCAAGTTCTGGAAGCGGTGGGGGACGAATACGCGCGCCAGGCAGAACGTGGCAAGACGCTGGAGGAAAGCTATCTCGAACTCCGCCCCGCCGAATGGGCGCCGAACGAGTATCTGATCGAGGCCATGTTGCAGGGAATGATCGAGGCTTCTCCGAACGCCGGGATGCTCTCCGCATCCGACCGGAAACAGCTGTCCTCGCGCCTGGAGGACTTCTTGCGTCTTAGCGCGGAACCGCTGCGTATCGGAGTCGCTGTGGATTTGCTGGTGGGTGACTTCGAGCGCGAGATCGGCATTCGCAGCCGGGAGAGTTCCGCGGACCGTCTGCAGAAGCAGCTCCAGCAGCAGCTTTTCGCGGACGTTGGCATGCTGCGCACGCTCGTGGATACGCCGCCGCGGGAGACGCTGCGACGCGCAGAATCGATTGTGGACGATTGGCTCAAAACAGACGCATGGACGGCATTGCAGGACCGCCTCTACGCCGATCCTTTTGCCGCCTATTGGCTGTTCGTGCAAAGCGGATTTGTCGTCCGCCGCCCCGCCGCCTTCCAGGGAGCCCGGTTGCGTGTGGACGAAGGCACGCCGGAACTCCGGCAATTCAACGGGTTCTCCCTGCGTGAGTGCCAGGCCACAATCCAGCGCTCCCGGGTGCCCTCCTTCTTCCCGGAAAAATACTTTGCCGTGGAACGTGCAATGACGTCGGCGGTGCTGTCACGTGCCCAGTTTTTTCAGCGCGCCGAGCAGATGGGGATTGCTCTGGCTGACCGGGATATGTTGGCGCGGGTACTTCCAGCCTCCGACACGGGCGACGGCGAGGTTTCCAGCCTCGGCCTGATGAGCGTCTTCATCGACGATGCCACCCGGTTTCAGAGGAAAAAGAACCGGCACGCATGGGTGGCCGGTCTCGAAGTGATTGAGCAAGCGAAGCGCGAGGTCCTCCAGCGGGAGGTCGCCGCACTGCCGGAAACTCCGGAGAAGAGTCGTCTGGCGGCGTACTTGCGCACCGCCGGCGAGTGGATGCTGGAACTGGAACGGCGCCAGGCGACCGACAAGGACTTCCAGTTGCCCAACGGCGGCGGCCCTATCGGATGGGGGCTTCGGCGCACTGTGATCGCCAACGGACTTCCCAAAGAGCTCTGGGTTCCTGAGGGTGTGGGCGGCCCAGCCTTTGCCCGAATGGTGGACCGGGTGGTTCCCAACGGCTGCCGGTCCTTCTCCTGCGACCAGAGCAGCGGTAGCCGTTCCCTCGAGTTTCTTGATTCCGGAGAGCGCTACTATAAGGCGCTGGTCACCGTGATTGATGACGCACAGGACTTTCTCAACGTTGAACAATACGACTGGAAGCTCGATCGTGGCGGCAAGGAGATCGCTTATCGCATCATGGCCAAGAAGCTGGGTCTGAATGGCCAGCAGTATGACGCTTTGGTTGATGAGTTCCGCGAAGGCTTACCGTCCAGTGCTGGTGCTTCGCGAAAAGCCCTCTTCTACGATCTGCCCACGAAGTCGAGCAAGAACCTCCTCTTCTACAAGCTGTTTGCCGGCAGCGAACAGGAGCCGGTCCGGACCCTGCGGTTGCGTATCGAACAGGCGACGGGTGGTGTGCTCCGCTGTCCAAACCTGGCTGGCTGTGGAGACCTGTCCAAACTCTACGCGAAGACTGGCGCGCGCTTCCAGGCCCGCCGACAGGGGGAAGCAGATTACCGCGAGTCGTGGGAGATTTATCGCGAACTGCAAGGCATGTTCGAACCCGAGGCGCCAAGCCTGGAGCAGACTCGGCCGCAGCGATCGCTGGCCGCGTACGTGAAAAATCAAGGCAATGTGCAGCGCTTCATCAATCGCTACGGCTTGAAACGGGCGGACAGCCCGGAGCGTCCTTTTGACATCAATGTGATCACGGAGGGAAAGCGGGACGCATGGAACTGGCTGCTCAAAACCGGCAAGCTGCAGAACCCCATGATGGAGTTCAACGTGCGCTACCTGCCGTGGAAGGGAGCGATTGAGTATCCGTGGCACGTCGGCAAGCTTCCGCTTTCCGGGCGATGGTCCGCCGGAGTTGTGCCCGTACCCTACGTACCGTGGCCGTGGCTCCAAGCCGTCCCGGGCTTTGGCTGGATGGATATCCCACTCAGTATGGTGGGACAGCACTTTCTGGCCACCGACATTCGCAACGGCTGGGGCATCTCTACGCACACCAAGCACGTCGCCAGCGAGTCGGATGCTCTGGAAAGCGGCATGGGATTCGGAACCAAGTACTTCAACGTGTATGAGGATTTCCGCACCTGGCACGACACCGGGGTGGTGGCTCGCGGACCCGTCGTCGAAGATGCCAACGGAGTGTTCGTGAACTGGTTCAATCGCGCCCGCCGGAACAATCGCGGGCTGCCGGAATCGCGCAATGTCCCGATTCGGCGTCTTTCGTCGGAAGAGTACGGCTACCGCGGACCTGACGGGGTCAGCGCTCGGACGTGGGCGTTGACCACCGATCCGGATGCCCAGGACTACAACTACCGCGGTATTTTTCTGGCGGCGCTGGCGGCAGCCCGGGACAACATCTACATTGAAAACGCCTTCTATGCCGACCCGATGATTTCACGCATGCTGGTTCTCAAAGCCCGCGAATTCCGCGCGCGCGTTAACTGCGAAGGTCTCACGCAATCAGCGTGTGCCGTCAAGAAACGCGATGCGGTGAACATCTATCTCGTTCTCCCCTGGGCCACCGACCAGCCTATGGTTGACATGGCAGGCCGCACCGACTTCTACGAAATGATCAATGAGGGCGCGAAGATCTACCTCTGGCAGCCGCCGCAGGGATATGCCGCGAAACGAATGTTGCATACCAAGGCGTGGCTGGTGGACTATCGCGCGGGAGAGTCAGCGCTCGTCTACGTGGGCTCGCATAATGCCGACCGGCGCAGCCTATGGTCCGACAACGAGATGGGATTTGTCTCCATGTCCCCAGAGCTGGCCCGCGACGTCTACGACAATCTGTTCATGCGCGACATGCGGCAGGAAGCCTTTCGTGTTGCCCCCGTCAGCTTTGAACTGGAACGCAAAGTCCGACCGAAACGTGCTATGGGCCGGTTCGTTCGCGGCCTGATGGCAGAAGTCTTCTGGTTCTTCTAGCAGGCTGCGTAGAAACTTGATCCGGCACTTGTTTTTGGGGGCGGCGCAGAGCTTCAGCGTTGCGGTAACTGGCTTGTTTCTCATCGCCAGCTCTAGCTGCTACGGTCACACTGTAGTGTAGAAGATACTTTGTCCGCAGCCGTCTCGTGGACCGCGGTCAGTTGCCGAGCGGCGAAGTGCGCTGCGAAGCAGGTGCGAACTGCAGACACGCGCGCAGGGCATGGTGGTCAGAAAAGGAGATGGGCCGGATGGCAACCGGGCCCGCATCGAGGTTTCGCAGAAAGAGCCAATCCAGTTGCATGCGGAACCAGCGAGAGGTTGGCGTCTTTCGCGGAAATGCCGAAGCATATCCCAGCGCGTTCATGTAGCGCAGAACTCCGGCGCCCTGATCTGGAGCGCCCACGACCGGAAGCGTGTGTCCGACCCAGCGGTAAGGATTGGTATTCAAATCACCCCCAACCAGAACCGGGCCAAGGTAGGCGGCCGCCTCCTCGGCCACCGGCCGTAACTGTTCCAGCCGCGCCTTGAGGTTGACTCGCGTGTCCAAGTGTACATTGTAAATCCGGAGTTGCCCCGCAGGAGTCTGCACCGTGACAGCAAGCGCAACTCGCCGCCGCGACCTCCAGAGGAGATCATTCCGCTGGAGCGCGATGACGCGAGTCTCGACGATTGGGTGGCGGCTTAGCACCGCCAGCCCCTCCTGTTCTCCACTGCGCAGTTCGAATCCGGGCGCATACGCGATCTGCATCCCGAGCACACGTGCAATATCGTCCACGGCGCCAACCTCACCTTCGCGCGGACGGACCACTTCCTGGAACAGCATTACGTCGGCTCGCTCGAAGCCGCCGGCTTCCCCCAAAGCAGTAAGGATTGCCTGGCTGTCGCGGGTACCGTGTAAATTTAGGGAAAGCACAGAGATCGTGCATTTTGCCGCGATTTGTTGCGAAGGTGACGGCTCGCCGTAGGCAGAAAGAGAAAGAACGGCTGAATACAGCAACGACAAAAGGGTCGCGAATAGGAACGATCGCATAGAGAGCCTTGGTTGCAGTTGGGAGATACGGAGCATCATTTCTCCTTCCCCGGTGCGCCCGGCACTTCGATTTCGACCTTGTCGGGTTGGGCCCAAGTTGTCTTGCCGTCCTTCATATCGAACCGGTTCATGGTGACGATCATCTTTGCGCCTTCGACTTCGACCAGCAGGTAGTCGTAGTTCACCTTCTCCTCGAACAACGGATCACCCGCGTCGCGCGCAACCGGATAGGGATGAGCTCCGCCGGTAACGAAATAAACAACGCCGCCATGCTCGTGGCGCTCATAATTATGAACATGTCCCGCGAACACGACAAAGCGCGCCCGTGTTCCCTGCTGCCGGGTCTCCAGCCATTGCGCCAGCTTTGCCTCTTGAACGCGTACCCCATGACCGTTGCCTGTGATGGTCGGGGACGACAGAGTGTAGGGCGGATGATGAAGAACAAGGATCACAAAGTTGATCTCTGCGGGCGCGTGATCCAGTGGTCGTGGAGCCATTGTCCCTGCGCGCCTGATAGCTCCTCGAGTGAACTGTCGAGCACCAGGATCAGCGCGCTAGCGGCACGTACCGAGTAGTAACGGCTGTTCTCGAGTTCCGGAAAATGCCGGAAATAGTTGGCCAGCGCCCTCGTCTTGTCCCCGCGCAGGTCGTGGTTGCCGAGGACCGGAAACGTCAGGATGGATCGTGCCCGCCACGCGGCGACCTCCTCGTCCCATACCTTCCAATCTTCTGTGCTATCTCCTTTAGCGACCAGATCTCCGCTCAGACAAACGAAGGCTGGGCACCCGCGTCAGCAATCGCCTGGACCAGTGCCCGTCGCGCGTCTGCGTTCGAGACGTTGGCCTTTTTTGGACTGGTAAAACGCATATCGCCGTAGGCGACGAACCGGAATGGAGCGTGCAGGCTAAGATTGATTTCACGCCCTTCTGCAAAAAGCGAAGGCGAGAACCCGACGAGAAAAAGAATCAGTCGGAAGACACCCCGCTGCCTGCGTTTGACCATGCCAACATCGTACTCTCCAGCGAACTGATTGTCCGTGATGTACCTATCGAGCCTTGCAGGCGATGACGAGCCATCATCAGTAGCTGGTCCTGGCAGCACCGCACCGGATCTATTCTTCCGGCTTCCCTTCCGGCGTTGGCTCGGGCATTAGCTGCTGAGTAGGACCGGGCGTCCGGCGCTGCGGCACGGGTTCTTTCTCTTCCTTGCCTTCCTCTACTACATTACAATCATCAAGCCCTTGCCGAGTGAGATGGCAACTGTTCGTAAAAGCGGGTCGTTATCTGAACGCCTCAGTTGACAAATTCCGAGCCACAGCATCAGCAAGTTATAAGGAGAATGCGGGAAAGGTTTTTCGAACCGCTGTCGCCGAATGTGTCGCGCTCAATTTTGGGTCCGATTATTGACACGGTAGAGGTCTGGGGTTCGAGTCCCCACGTGTCTACCATATCTTTCAATCAGTTACAGTCCGCGACGCCTCATCGCAAGGCTCCAAATGGCTCCATTAAGGACGCTGCCGGTAGCCCGTACGGTGGAGTTGACTTCGCTCCAGTTCCTCAAACGGGTATGTGACCCGGAACGCCGGAGTGCGCGGGACAACTTCCGGGTTCGCCGTCATTCGCCTGCGGTCAGGCTCTCCCCCGGAACTGGATGATTTGCCGGCGATCGCGTTTTGATGGTCTGCCTGCGGGTAACTGTTCGAACTGCTTCATCGCCTTACGCTCCGCTGCCACCTTCAGGCGCAGCTCCCGGCTCGCCTCTGTCTCGCGGTAGAGCGTTTGCGCAACCGAAGCCGGGCCGCGCACCTCGCTGAGAAGCAGGACTGCCACCTGAAAGTCGCCGCCGTCGTTTGTCACTCGCAGCATGTCTCCAATCCGGACCTCGCGCGCAGGCTTGGCGGGCTGCCCGTTGGATTGAATTCTGCCAAGCTCACATGCTCGTGCAGCCAATGCGCGCGTCTTGAAGAATCTGGCGGCCCAGAGCCACTTGTCCATTCTTACGCTGGCCATTGATCTATTTTGCTATAGGTGCGGGATTCTAGCCGGGATCGAACCCCCATTCCATCCAATTCTGGGATAACGTCAGGGTGCGCCGTCAATCGCCAAGATGGCCAGTCGGACCACATCACCTGCTGGCTGAATTTCCGGTCAAGTGGTTTGGGGCTACGCCGACGGCTCCCTCCACCCACTTCCGTGAATGCAGGTTTCCCAAGGCGACCAAAGTCGAATGTCAGAGAAAGCGGTCTCCTGTGCAATGCAGCGGGGCTTCTACATAACTCGTTCGGATTGGGCCACTATCTTGAAAAGAGCTTAGAATTGCGTCTCGGTGAGAGGAGGACTACATGGCCAAGAATTCAGCGGCAAAGATCACCAGGCGCAGTTTTGCGGGGATATGCATGGGTGCGGCTGTCGCCGGAAGCGCAGGGTTGGAGTCTATAAGTCAAATTGGTGGAACCCAGGCCGCTAGCAACTCGGCTCGAACGACCGCCGTTGACCAGAATCCGATCCGGCGTCGGGGCACGGGCCTGCGCGCCCTTGATATTGATCGAGCTTCGGCCGGGCTGACGATGTTTGCGTCAGCGGGCGAGCGAATGGTTTACTTGATTGATCTCCACGGCACAGTCGTCCACACCTGGAAAATGCCATATCCCCCGGGCTCGTATGGCTACCTCACGGAGAAGGGCACTCTCTTTTACAACGGGCAGATCCCCAACGAGACCTTTCTGGGGAAGGGGCCTTTTAAAGGCGGCGCTGCACTGGAGGCAGACTGGAATGGCAAGGTCCTGTGGGAGGTGCGTCAACGAGATCATCATCACGACGGCCGGCTACTCAAGAACGGCAACGTTCTCCTGCTCTGCGCCCGGGAGCTACCCGATGACGTAGCGAAGAAAGTTCAAGGCGGCCGGCCCGGAACCGAAGTGAACGGGAAGATTTGGGCCGATTATTTGGTGGAGTTGACGAAAGACGGCCGAACCGTTTGGGAGTGGCGCGCCTGGGAGCATCTTGATCCGGCCAGAGACGTAATCACCGCGATCCAGGACAATCGTTCCGAGTGGACCCATGGGAATGGGATCATAGAGCTTTCTGACGGGGACCTGCTGGTAAGTTTCCGGAACATCTCAACGATCATAAGGATTCGTCGGCAAACCGGCGAAATCGTATGGAAGTTAGGCGCCCCGCCACTCGCGGGCCAGCACGCTCCAACACCGCTGGCGAATGGCAACATCCTCATATTTGACAACGGTCCGCACCGACTGGACCACACCTTTCCTTTTTCACGGGTGATCGAGGTAAATCCCGCTACCAATGAGATTATGTGGAAGTATCAGGAAGCGAATCTGCACAACTTTTATAGCCCGCGCATCTCCAACGCACAACGCTTGCCAAACGGCAACACGCTAATTAACGAAGGCTTCTTCGGACGATTCTTTGAGGTGACATCGGAAGGCGACGTTGTTTGGGAGTACGTTAACCCTTACTTCGGGCCAGTGAGCGCGACTGCGAAAGCGCAGAGCAACCACGTGTTTCGCGTGTACCGCTATACAGAGGAAGAAATTGAAAGGGCGAGAAAGTCCGCATCGTAATCTGAGCCGTCACAACACATTTCACCAGATAAGGCAATAGTCCAGAATCAGGGGCTGCGGAACCCCTGCCACATTGGGCTTGTGACGTCGGCTTCACGTCAAATGTGTGTCGCTCAGCTGTGGCCGTGTAACGGGCAAACCATAGGAGTGGTTGTATTTGGGATTTCGATTTTGAGCCGCCACGCGATATCTCTCGGATGGTCGGCGATTCGGAATTTATTTAGAGAATGCGGCGAGATCGGCAGAATAAATTCCGAGTTAGCCGTAACCCTGATGGGCATCGCTGGTGCTGTGCAGCAACTGGTTCTCTTGTGGCGATCGCCGATCCGCTGGTCAGGGCAAGAGGCTGGATTCCGCTGCAACTTCCCACAAGCCGGCTTCTGGGCCTTTAGACAATATTTCACTTGTAGGAGCCCGTTTTGCGGCGTCCAAGGCTAAATACGCTGTTCACAAACGTGCTGTTGGAAGTGACGTGGTACGAAACAGGTCGCTACTCAGTGTGGTGCTGAGCAACAAGCCGGAGATGCAAGCTCTTCCCTACCGTCAAAGTCATGTCTGCATGGACGTCGTGTTCTTCACGACGCACCGAAACCGGAAAATTCTTTCCGTCTAAGTAGGCTTTCATGACAGCTTTCGATGAGACCTGGGGTGCAAACTCAAGTTGGAAAGGCTCACCGTCATTGATGATGGAAAGCTCGATATCCGATGCGACACGCTGCAGTGTAAACTCCAATTTCCGTCCCCCCAGGCGCAAACCGCGGACGTTGAGATGCGTCCATTGCACTGGAAGGTGCGGTTCAAACCGCAGCTTGTTGTGTGGCATATCCGGATCGAGGCCGAGAATTCCGCGCACCGTCGAAGTCAATAACGCCGCTGACGACCAGGTTTGTTCGGGCACCGAGACATCCAAAGGTCGGTACGAGTCGCCCGAGAGGACCTCCGGAAGATGTCCAGGTGCTCCGACGAAGGACTCTTGTACGAGTGCGTGCCACAATGGCCATGCCTGCTCAGGCCGATGCGCTGCCAGCGCGGCAAGAATGTAAGTCCCTGTCGTCAACGGCCAGACACTGCCATGTGCGTAGGAGTCCGGCTGGTAGTTCGGATCGTCGGCGGGAAGGCTGCGCACTCCCCACGAAGTTTGAAACGCAGGTTGGGCCAGACGATCAAGCACCATGTCACGTTCACGAGCAGGTAGTAGTCCTTGCCAGACGCCCCATGCCGGTGAGGCCATCTGCTGGGAGAACGGCCGGTTGCCGGCACGGAGCCCTTCGAAATAGTAGTGGCGTGCGGGATCCCAGAATTCTGCAAGGGAAGCTCTAGCCCGTTGCGACGCCTGGCGCGCCTCCTCGCTCAGTGATTGCTTTCCTGTCGCCGCAGCCAGTTCGGCGAAGGCGTCAGCCCCGGCTGCCCAAATCATCTCGAGCGGCAGTTCCTTCTCGGTTCGATCCGCCTCGTTCTCGTTTACGCCAGACTGATCCTGAGGTATCACCATCAGCCCATCATTGGCGTCGACGTGAGAGAGACAAAAACGCCATGCAGCTTCCAGCGACGGCCAACTCACTTCCAATAGAGAACGGTCTCCGCTCGATCGCCAGATGTTGCGCATGGCGAGAAGGTACAGAGGGCTGCTGTCGGTGTGGCGATAAATATAGGGATAGCGATGGAACCAGTCCACATAAGAGGCACTTTGCGAAATTTCATGCCACATCGCGCCGGTTTCCGAATTCTGATATTTGCGAATGAAGCTTAGCGCTCGCACAACTTCGTCGTGAGCGCCGTCTGCCTCCAGGGCCCACATTGTTACCAGAGCGTCACCCGTAAAGAACCAGGCGTACTGGGGACGTCGCGTGTCCCAGGTGGGACCGTATCCAGCCACCAATCCACAGCCCAGACCCGGGTTACATGCTTCCGCTTGATCCAGGGCGATGGTGGCCCAGGCAAGGGCTTGGTCGGCTTCGGCGTCACCCGTCTCGATCTGAAGACGCTCGCTTCGAACCGCTCGATAGTGCGCGTCCGCCTGTTGTAGCCACGAGGAATATTCCTTCAGGGCTTTCGTGTAGAGGTCGAGCGCATCGTAGCTCTTCGGCAAGCCGATGGTAGCGATGATTGGAATCAGCTTGTGAGGCGTAGCGCGTATCTCGAAGGATAGCGTCCGATCGGTATTCCACGGTTCACTACGGTCCACTGGGTCGGAATGCGAGACGATCTCGGGAGAACCAATTCGCCCGTGATAGGTGCCACTGGGTTCCTCCATCAGAAATGCATGGTCGGCTTCATCCCAGGAATAACTCTGGCCTCCAATACCAGCAGGCCACATGAGATCGAAGTCAGGACGGAACGCCACCTTGATGTCCACGGGTAGCTTTGATTCGACTTCATACAAAATCACCAGTACAGGTTGATCGACGGGCACGAAAAGAATTTCGCGAACTCTGAGCCCGTCAGCAGCGTAGAGGCGTGTTACCGTGCTGGGCGTTATGCTGACGCTTTGTGCGACGGAGCGACCCTCGATGAGCGCATCGCTGCCTTCCATACGAAAGCTGACTCGCAGGTCGTGGAAGACGCGAAAGGGATAGAGATAGCCTTCCACGCCCTCCGCCCCAATGGTGAAGAGGAAACCATCTCTGCCCTTCGACGAAAGAAATCGGTGTCCGAGAGCGCTCTCCCAAGTCAAACTTGATTGCAGGGCAGAATCGGGCGCCTGCATTTGCTGTGCTGCGCTTCCAAAGGCTGCGAAGAACAGCACAACGAATAACGTGAGGAGGACGACCGACCATTCAGACACGCCTGATTTCTCTGAACAGCCGTTCCCACAGTGATCGACGAATCGTTTCTTGAGGCTGCTCACGATTGTTCCGCGATGAGTCACAGAGCTGCTACCGGTCCGCGACAGAAGACACATCGGACATCTAAGCAAATCGACAAGGGTGCCGCGAAAGATGTAGCTTCCAGCCATTCTACAATGCTCTGAAGATGCCCATCACACGTCGTCGTGAAGGGAGCCGTGCCGGCTGTGCAGGCCTCGTCAGTCCTTCCCACTGGTGCCCATGGACGTGTAGTCGACTAATCGTGGAGATGCCTTCGCGGTTTGTCGCCTGTCATCCCATCTCCCCATGCCCTTCTTACTTTGTTGACCCGGCGGAACAACTTTCCTCGATCAATCCCGGCTGCAGCAAGCCACTCTTCTAGTTCGCTTCTCACCCAGTCCGGAAGCGGGACGGTTCGAACGTGGCCTCCGTTGCCTATCATATCGACGATGGCCCAGTGTTCTTCCCACTGCTGCAGGTGATCTAAGGTCAAGGTGACGGCTTCGTGTCTTCTCACCCCGCACGCGAGTAGTAGGGCGAGCAGGGCTCGGTCGCGCCTCCCCTTGAGACGCAGAGCGTCGGGTGCTTGCCAAAGCGCTTGGCCCTGCTCCGCCGTTAGCCAGTTACCAAGACGGACTCCTAGCTTCTTCACACATTTAACCCGGCGAATCCCAGCCGTCAGATCGGCGCTGAGAAGACCGCAGTCGGATGCCTCGTAGGCGAGCCGGCGTACGGCGCTAAGACGTAGGTTGATCGTGCCGGGCGCGAATTGACGGAATTCGAGATGAGAGCGGTAGCGTAGAACGACCGTCCTATTGAAGGCGAAACGCGGTTCCGAACAATACCAGTCAACGAACTCATCGATGGCGTGGCGATATCCCCTTTGTGCGTCAGGGGAGGTGAGACTGTTCACCACTGCGGCCTTGGCCTGTTCGAGGCCGGGCAGGCGTAGGATGGATTTGGTACTGCAGCGTCTTCTTCTGGAACTTGGCCTCTGCTTCATGACCGATGGCCTCCATGCCACCGATCAATGATCAGAGTGGTGCCGCGACCGTGGAGTCAGAGTAGCCCGTCATCCGCCCGCAATCGGCGGCAATGGAGCTTCCAAGCACCCAAAGCTCACGACAGGGCGATTCTCAAAGTCGGTGTTCCCTCCTGTAGCGCGAGTCCCTCCTCACGGCTCCCGGTTGTTGAGCCGCTAACCTAGGGTCTTCGTCAGGACAATACGCAGCCACATCGGAACCGAGGCGAGTTGTATCTTTTCGATCGTGAAGCTGTAAACGAAACTTGTGCTCTTGATCATCGCCACATACTCGTCCATGCGGTACGCTATTCGCAGCGCTTTTCTCAAAGCATACGGACCTAACAACCTGCGGATTGGGTCCAGCTCGCGAAGGTGAGCTCTCAAAGCGCTCTGGAAAGCGTCCGGATCCACATCTTTGTAGACCTCAAACAGATACGCTGAACGCCCGGGCTTCAGAATCCGGAAGATCTCCTCTAGCCCCTCTTCGGGATAGTCCCAGAGGTAAAGGCTACCCGTGCACGTGACCAGATCGAAAAAATCATCCGGATAGTCGGTGTGTTCGCTTCTACCTTGGCGAAGATCTGAAGAAATATCTTTCAGGTTCTTTTTCGCAACAGCAATCATTGCGGGAGAGATATCAAGGCCGAAAAGCTCCAGGGTAGGGTTCAGGCGGTGGATCTCAAAGAGCAGCCTCCCATGCCCCGTGCCGATGTCCAACAATCGGCCACATCCGATCCGAGAGACCATGTCTTGCGCAACATCCTGGGTCTGGGTTGCAGTCGGCTTCATGCGCATGAACCAGTCGTACAGCCACGCCGCGCAATGAGGCATGTTGAGGAAATGAGTCTCGGATATCCCCAGTCGACGCGCCTTCTGGGGTAGCCGGTTGCAGATTGATCTCATGCGGGGCCTAGTTTCGTGTCCTTCGTACTCAACGGAGGCCCAAGTCTTGCACCACGAGCCTGCGTCATAAGTGGCTGCGATCATAAACGTGGGGCAGCCTTCGCACGGCACTTTCAGACCTCAACCCGGACGTGTAACGAAGTAATCTGTAGAGTCGCCACACTCGCCATTTCGATTCGAGCTACTACAAAGATAACTCCCGGGAACAATCCCGAGAAGCCAGGCTAATCGGCTGCGAAGGTGACCACTGTCAGGGTTGCCGTCTAGCCGACGTTCGAAAGAACGCGAGCGCCGTTTGAGCGAACTGGGCCGAAGCGTCGAAGAAGACGGGCCCATGTCCGCCGTTTGGCACGACCCAAAGGGTGGACCGGGGAATCGCGCGATCCATCTCTACGGCCATCTCGACCGGATAGAGGGGATCGCGATCCCCATAGACGATCAATGTTGAGGCCGTGATTCTGGACAAAGAAGGCGGTGTGAAATTCATGTCGTCATAGCTGTCCTTCATCCCGCGCGTCCATTCCCACAGAGCCACGATCTGCTCGTCCCCGAGCTTGTGACGTTTACGCATCGTCTCCCACTCTTGTGGCGGCTGGTTGTCAGCTGCCGGGACCCGTCGCATGATCGCCCGGGCCTGCTCGGGAAAATACATGGCCGCGCTGACGACAACCATCGCTTCAATTCGATCCGGTTGCAGCGTCGCCATGTGGAGAAGGATATTCCCCCCCATGCTCAATCCGATCGCCCGACATTTCCTGACGCCAAGATGATCCAGCAGCGCGAGGGTGTCCAGCGCACACTGCCGGTGCGTAATCGTCTTGTGAGGGTTGGTCGATCGACCGTGACCGCGTGCGTCCGGCTTGATGAGCGTATATTCGCGCACAAACTGGTCGCGGCCGGCATGGATCCAATGTTCCTGGCAACCCGCGCCGTCATGAAGAAGCAGGAGCGGCTCTCCCGCACCTTCAGTCTCGTAATACATCTCGATATCGTTGAGCTGAACGCTTTCGGCCTTCATGACGCGCATTATGGGCTGCGGGCGGGTATACAAACAATCTGGTAAATGCGCGTGATAGAGCTACGAGCGGAACACTGCCACAGCGAACCAGTTCTTACGAGAGCGTTTGCAGAACATGTCTCTTAATGCCTTGCAGAAGGAAACAGGTTTGAGTAGGAATACCATCCTTCGCGCACGACGGGGGGAGCGGGTGCACCCGAGGTCGAAATCCGCCCAAGTGCGCGCGCTGTACGAGGCTCTGAAGAGACAGGAGTGAAAAACCGGCGTCCGCAACATGTGCCCGGGGATACCAAGTGACCTGTATCGTCGCGGGAGACGCTTTTATTTTGCGAGCACCAGCAGATAAGCTCGGTGGCTCTTTTCCAGTGTTGCGAGATCGTCGGAGTCAAACGGATTCTTGTCGTCAATCTTGCGGCCTTGCGCATTAACGCCCTGAAGCAGGCACCTGGATACCTTCGCGAGAAGCTTGGGATAAGCGGCATTGGTTAGTTTTCCGCTGTCGCGGGCTCGCAGGAACTCGGTCGATGCGTCGACCAGATCGTCGGCACACGACAGCTTTTTCAGATTGGGTTGCTGCCGGAACAACTGCTTCTGCCACCCCACCATCTGCATGATGTCTGCCGGGTCGCCCTTCTGCAATTCCATCTGAGTCAACTGCGCATCGATGCCGTTGAGCAGGGTCGCTAGCTTCGTCACCATCGCCGGCGCAGATGTTTCTTTCTCCACCGCGGCGAGCGAGACTTTTAGGTCGAAGGGGTCACCAGCGATCGGTACGCCAGCTTTCGGCAGACTTTTCCGCAGCCGTAGTATCAGGCGCTCCTGCACAAAATTAACGAAGCTCGACGGAGACAATGCGGCAGCTTTGAAGTATGCGTCGTCACGTAACGTGTTTTCCCGCGCGAAGGTAGACTCGAGACGTCTCAGTTCTACGCCCTGAGCGAACAGACTCTCCTTTATCGCCTTCTGCAGCGAAGTCGAGCGTACGCCAACAGCAAAACCACTGGCAGGTTGGTCCCCAGCTAACTCTTCGACTCCGACAATCGCCGCAGTGCCCATTGGTACGGATGCCGGTTGCACACTTACGGCTACCCATCGGTTCTCGCCCGGCTGTACATCGGGCAGTACAAAGCGACTGTCATCCTCGGCCTTTAACGTCATCGGCCGCTCACCGCCAATTGTTTTGACGGTCAGACCGTGTATGTAGCGCTTTGAGGTTTTTTCGATGTTGATCCGAAGGGGGATGTCACGCTTCGCGAAGCCGGGGTTGTGGACTATTGCCCACTCAGTCACGAACCCCGCCCCACCGCTTGCTGGAGTCGCGGTCAAGTGCATATTTCGCTGCGCCTTGTTGTTGTCATTGATGATTCGTAGATCTGTGCCCGTGCTCCACCCCGGAGTGTTACCCAGCAGCGACGGAGGAATGAAAGGATCGCCCGGCGCGGAGATCTGCACGGCCAGGCACAGGTGGTTGCCGGCAGTGGCGTCGAGGTGCCAGTGGTATGCATTGGAGATCCAGGGGCCGGAAGATCCATCGGTAGTGATTACTGGATCGGGATCGGGAAAAGTTACTGCGGGAATGCCTGTAGTGGAGTCTACGTAGTTGCTGCCAGTGCCGAAACGCGAGACGAGAAAGTGAGCTGTCACCGATGAAACCGGGCCGCTGGCGTTGCGCCGCACGCGCGCAAAAGCCCAGTTATCGCCGATATTGCCGTCGCCATTGCCCGCGTCCTCATTACTCGGTTGATCGCTCACGAAGGGTCCGGGCGAGCTACCTCGACGATTCCAGACGTCGCTGAAGGAATAGAAATTGCTATTGGTCGACGGCTCGACACCATTGTCGGCATGGGTAGCATCCGTGGTCCAGTCCCGCACATAGAAATCGCTCTGGGATGAGACCGCTTGGATCTCAAAGAAGAACGGGTCGATGGACGGGTTGACCTCTGTCGTGTGGGTAGCATCTGTAAACAGTTTGTGCGTTGTCCAGTCCACCTCGCGCTGATACACAGTACCGGTAAGAAAGTTTGCTGTATCGGGAAAATTGCTGGTTGAAAACATGCCGACAAAACTCTTTCCAGCGCTAACCAAGGAGGCATAGTCCCCGATGTAGACGTTGCTGGCTATCGTGCCAACCGGTGTGGTCGCGTCTTGGTTGGCGAGCAGGATACCAGGAGTGTCAAAAGTGGTCCCAGACAAGTCAGTGGTCCTGACCAGATGTGTTTCCCATCTGCCGGAAACCAGTCGTTGATAGAGCACACCAACTGTTCCCAGAGAGTTGATTGCAATCTGCGGATTCATAGCGTTCGTGACATTGAGCAAATCCGTCCCCGACCAAGTTTGACCTCGATCGGTTGAACGTCTCACATGAACGGTCTCACTATTGGTACCGCCGCTGTCACCCCAGGCGACATAGACTCGGTCGCTGTCGCGCGGATCGATGGCGATGCTCAGGTTGCTGGCGCCCAAACGTTGCTGCCCCATCATGCCCGACTGGATCGTAATTGCTGGCGTCACGAAACGACCTGCGACGCCGTCGCTCGGATCGGTGAGCGCTCCGAAGCCACCAAGACCCCAATTGTCATCGCGCACGACAACTATGCGCGGCGAACCAGACCAGTCGTGGATAAATGCGGCATAGACCGTTCCGTTGAGATGGGCTGCGGGCACTTGCGCGAACCCATCCTGGCACGCCGTATCTCGCGCCTCGATAAGGGTCAGCGTCATTGCAGGCGCGGTAACCTTGGCATCTTGGGAAAGATCAATAGTTGATGTGCGGCCGTTCGCGGGGATACAGGAATAACCGTTGTTGAAGCCAACATAAAGTTTGTCGCCGCCGCTCAGGAGGTCGGTCAGCGCCTTCGCATGTGGTTGATCTACGTTGCCGGTACGGGTGCTAAGCGTGGTCATAAGGGTTGTGCCAAACGGGTCCTGCGCACGCAGCACGGTCATTGGGTACCCAGCCGTTACCGCACTCAGCGTCCCGCCGTAAAGCCAGCTTGTCTCATGCGCGAGAGCGCCGCTGAGAGTGGACCCAAAGCTGATATTGATATCGCCTGTTGGGAAGCCATTGCCAATCTTGCTGGGAACAATATAGGCAAGTGTCCAAGTCGTGCCGCGATCGGTTGACACAAATATCGGTGCGGTATTGGTAACCATTGGACCTTGGGTCAGATTGTCCCAGGTAAAGGCCGAACCGACTATCCGGTTGTAGTTGACGGGATCCACCGTAATTGTTGGTTCTGCGTCCTGGTTCACCTCGCCGCTACGATCATTCGGCACCATGTTCACGAGGCGATTCTGGGCCGCAGAAGGAAGAGTCGCGGCGCAAATGGCGAGCACCGCAGAGAGAGCTGAGCAAAGAGTTAGTTTGCACATTACCGAACCTCCTTCGAGAGCAGGCGACGAACGCGTTCCTCCGCCGACGCAGGTAGTACATCGAACGGCTGGGTTACGAGTTCGGCAGCATGTTTCTCGATAAATGTCGTGACACCGGTCGTGCGTAGGAGAACGGCCTGCTCTTTGTCGGGCTTGTGGGCGATGAAAATAGCATCCATGCCTGGCCGAAGCTTCGGCGAATTGAACCACATGATGTCGCGACTGGCGGGAAAAATAATTGACACCAAGGCGCCCTTGTCCCCGCCCTGGAGCGGCGTGTTTACCCGGACGGAGGCAACGTGCCATTCCGGGTCATGTTCGCTCGGGGGGACGCGCAATCCCTTCTTCTCACCTTCGTCGACAAGGGGTTCTTCACGCTCCACGATGCCACGGAAGATCAAGCTGGCTGTGGCAATACGATCGCGAATGGGTCTGTCTCGGCGCGCCTGCAGGCCGATCTCTAACCCATCGGTGTCAGTGAATCGTGCTTCGGGAAGTAACTCACCTTCATCAAGGATAGTCAGAGACTTGCCGACAAAACGTGGGTTGCCGAAAAACAGCACCTCCGCACCCTCTTTAAGTTCGAGGGGGCGGCTGGCAATGACCGTTACTATCCGTCCGGTCTGATCACCCGCGATCTCGCTGCCCGCGTACATGCGGGTCACCTTGACTACCACAGTACTGGCGGATACCGCCTGCAGCGGCTCTTCACTAGCATGGAGCCGCACAATAGTGCCGCGGACTACAATAGCTGAGCGCTCCGCGAGTGATTTTGCGGTCTCGTTTTGTGCCAGGGACGACCCACCGCCAATGGCCATCAGAAGAGACAGCATCGCGAGCGCGTAAGGCATCCGCTCGGCCCAACTCCTTCGGCTGCAAAGATATTCGAAAGAAGTCCGATAATGTGTCACGCCATACCTCCGATTTCTGTAAGCAGGTGTTTCTAGGCCTAACAGGCACCCAGGAGGACTGAACAGACCCAGCCCGCCTCCCTTGCAATTCCGGGCGATAACGCTTCGGGCACCGTGGGGCTGGGGTGAACGCTCAGGGGTTTCCAAGGCCGTGAGTTCACATCACAACCGCGCCACGGCTTACCTATCATTTCAGGAGCACGACCGAATATCCGCCAATCACATCTGATCCCACTCTTTGCCTGATGCGCAGAACATGCGCTTCGTGTTTTTGCAGATCTGCTGTCGCGTGAAAATTGATTCTCAGCGGATCGCAGCCTCTGTGGAAGCGTTCACGCCGCTTCAATAAATGCGGACGGCACTCTGACGCAACGTGCTCGAGCGTAATGCTGCGCGCGTTGACCACTGTCGGCGGTAGTAATCCAGCGACCACTTGTGCAGCCGGAGTGCGATAGTCTGTAATTCGCTTGCCAGCGTAAAGCTGGAGCCACTCCATGTTCGCAGGTCCTTCCACCTCCACCTCAACCTCAGCTTCGGAAGGGGCATCTGCATATCCTAGGTTGAGCGCGAGATCAATGCTTGCGGGTGATGCCGCCTCGACCACTGAGATATTGCGTTGCGCCACATGTCGGTCCGCGGAAGCGCTGAACTGATTTACCGGTACTGAATCAAGAATCGGTTCGAAAGCACGGACGACGAGACACTCATGGCCGTTGTTCTCAATACGTGGAATCCATGTCTCTGGACAGCGTACGATGGCATGCGAACCTCGGGTGAGCCATCTGCCATACGAGGCGTGAACTTCATGCCAGGCTGAGTCGATGGTGAATCGGTTTCCTAGATCAACCCACGCCGCACCAATCAGATTGGCGTCGGCACGCGTGATCCCCAGGCTTGGATTGAACCAGTAGAATTCCACACGCACCCGATAGGCGGGGGCTTTCCCGAGATTCCACACATGTGCGTAAAGCGTATTGGCGATGTTGGCTTTTGCGATGCCCCCGGTTGTCGGTGGCATCAGCGGCGCTGAATCGGCATCGAGATTCGGAGCCACAAAAATGTCTGGTGATTCCCAGAAAACACCGCTGAATGGTCGATTACCACGATCCGCTGAAGCCGCGCGCACGAGCAGAAATGGAAGGTACTCGTCTTTGCGCGGGCCGAAAGTTGGACCATTGCGGTTGATGTCCCCAATCTTTCCTCGGAACCAGGGAACCTCGCCAGGATCACCGGGCTTCGGCTTGCCAACTTTCCACGGAGGTAGATCCGATGTCTTGGGACGTGGAGGCGGATCATCCTGCGGAACATCCACCATCCCCGGTTGCGGTTTGGCCGGAGGCGGAGGACAGCACACTTGCTTAGGCGGCTTGGGTGGTCCGCACTCATTGTGCGGTGGCACAATTGGTTTGCCACAATCGCAAGTCAGCGAAACATGGAGTGCAATTTCCCCATGGCACTGGCAGGAGCACTTATGTCGCGGCAGCTGAGTTTTCATTGTCGCTTCCTCCTGGGGCGGCGACGCCTCGGTGACCTGGCAATTCCCACCACGGGCGGTCGCCCGTTTTCACCCTGCTCGATACAACCCGGATCCTGCCCACCTGGGGCGACCCAGTGGACTTGTAACGGTGCATTCGGGTTCCAGTTAGGAGGCGCCGCCGGATCCAAGCTCTGATCTGACTGTGACGGCCAGGTGCAAGGTTGGTTGAACCTAAAGCCTTCGGGATCCGGTTGCGCTGGGGTCGCTGGTGTGTCCGGTTTTCGATTCCAGTCCCAGCAGTGGTACCCATAGCCGCGGTCCGAGTCCAGATTCCACTCGACCACCGGAACCTCTCCTCCGCGCTGCTTCGGTGAACGGGATTCCAACCATATCAGGTATTCCGAAAACGCCACCGCATCCCCAAGATGGTTGTGTGGTTGTACGTCCAATCCCGTTACATCGGCATCGTGCGGTGTAGCCGCAGCCTCGAATCGATCGCGCAGCGAAGGATCTGTGCCAGTGCCGGCAAACAGCACTGCAGGTGAAACCAGGGCGGGATGTGGCCCGGCCGTGGTCAGCGGCAACTCAACGGGCAGCTCAGGTGGAGGTGGAGGATAGTCCCAGGGATGGTGAAATTCATCGCCAGGGTGTGCGTGCGGATAATTCGGATCTCGGAAAGTTTGATTAGACTCAGGTGCCTGATCCAGAATCCCGCCGAATATATCGCCGATGCTCGCCAGAAGCGTCTGAAAGCTCTGCGGGTTGGTAAGGCCGATGTGGACCAGCGTTGTGGCTATTTCGTCCTCCATTGGCAACATGTAACCCGTCATCACCAATACGGACCGGAAAGCCTGCAGCATGTGGAACAGCGGTAGCTCCAGAGCGTAATACAGGCCGAGACGCAACGGATAGGTGACGAGATCAGCAAGAATCGCCCAAGGCAGCGTCGCGAGGTAGGCAGCGACTTCGGCAATGTATGCGATGACCGCGATAACCGACAGGATGAAATCCAACAGATCATCCCAGAAGCTCCCACCGTCATCACCTCCGCCTCCAGGAGCCTCGTCGCCGGCAGGATCCGAGAGGGTGGGGAAGTCGAGATTGGGGAACACATCCGGAGGTTCGGGTGGCTCGTGCGCGAAGCCGTCCACAGTGGCCAGCTTCAAATAACGGAAGAAGAGCCGGTAGGCCTCTGCGATCAGATCGGCGGACGGACGGCCATCGTTGTCACGAAGAATTCTCGGATGCTTTCCGTCCTGGTAGAAAACGTCGATCATCGACTGCAGCAGAATGTCGGGGATTGGATCCGCAAGGTCAGAATCGATGTCCAGCAGTCGCTTGCGTTCCCAGTTCTCTCGCATCGTCTTGCCCGTCGGATAAGAGGGGCGCATCACTGGCGCAGTGCCTCCTTCCTGGAACGCGATGTCGTAGTACAGTGCCGATTCGGTGAGTTGCGGGTAGTTGTCGCCCAGTCTGGGCCCAGCGCTATCGCGCAAGTACCAGAAAGCATCCATGTGGTTTTCCACCAGGTGGTGCCGCTGCCAATGCAGCCGAAAAGGGCCGCCGGAGATCGAATTCACGAAGGCGTGTCCGGTGACATCCGTGCCAATGTGCGTGATATAGCCAAGGGCATACGCACGGGCTTCATCGCTATCTGCGGCGTCGGCATTTTTCCAGATAGCACGCGCGAACTGGCCGGTGTCTCGATAGTGCAGCATGTCCGACCAGAAGTAGGCTTGTTCATCGAACCCCTGATTGAGACCGAGGGAAAAAAAGCTCCACCAGTCGGCTTGCTGGGTTACAAAATCCTCCAGAGCCGTGATGAGAATGCTGCTTAGCTCGCCGGTAATATCGCCAACCGTCTCCGACAGTCCGCCGGTTAACCGGCTTATCTCTTCCCCGGTATCTTCGCTGATCGGACCCAAGTAATGCTCCCATTTCGAAATGTATGGGTCGACGGCGTCATACAAGCCTTCCAGAAAATCAAGCACGGTAATCAGGACGCTCGAGATGCTGACGCCATGCTGGTCGCGAAAATCCGGCAAAAAGAAGAAAAGATCGGGGCCGATTGCACCGAGAGCGGCAAAATTAGGGTGCGCATTCATAAGACTTGCCAGTTGCTTCGGATCTGGCCCGAGCCATTCTGGATTGATACGTTCGCTACCCTTGGGCCGGAAACCGCGAGCCAACCCCGCGGCGGTGTGTCGCATTGAACTGATGTGGATATAGGGGCCGGGCATGTTGGCCTCCTTACTGCTTATACGAGTGGGCGCTTACCAAAGATGGCAGTCGCAACTTCGGGGAAGAACGTGGTTACCCAGCTAGAACAATCGGGTGAAGGGAAGAAAAGCCAGATTCAATTGCTCCAGCGAGAGCAAAATACTCCATTCGAGGATTTTGTCAAGTCCTAAATTCCGTTGCTCCGAAAAACAGAGCTACATCAAGGCCCGTCACTCGGGCAATAACATTTATCAAGCAAGCGGAGAGAGGGTTCGAGTGAGCTGTGAGTACATTCGACTCGATTCGATTAAGGGCTGATGCATCTGGGACCCAACGACCCGACGAGCGAGATCGGAGAGCGCTACCTGGATACGTTTGGAGGAATCATGCGCGATTCAATCGAGTACATCCTCCTCGTAAAGCGTAGCGTGTGGCAGTGCGCTCGACCTTGTAGTCGGGCGTACCGTCACCGCGATGAGCAGCAAAGGACCGCAACCTGCCATCTGTCCCACGTGCGGCCACAGCATGAAACTGATTGATACCTATTTTCAACCGCAACCGGAGGTTCACCGACAATGAAGAGAGCACTTGGTTACATTCGCGTCAGCAGCAAGGTACAGGCTAGGGACGGCAACGGGTTGCTTGACCAAGCCGACGCTATCAAAGCGTGGGCGGAACATAACGGCTACGAGATTGTGCAGTGGTTTGAGGATGCGGGCGTATCGGGGGAACTGCCGTGGGACAAACGGCCCGCGATGCGTGCGCTAGTCGAACGTCTGGCGGTGAACGGGATTGATGCGGTGCTAGTTCACCAGTACGGTGGATGGTGTCCTGACGGATGTGGAAGGTGATGAGTTCAAGTCCGCTGACGCTGAGCTTGTGCGTACCATCAAGCAAGGCATCGTCCGCGCTGAAAAACGAAAGCTGGTCGCACGCATGAAGCTCGGACGGATGCGGGCGAAGGCGGAAGGGCGGCGCATCTGCGGGGAATACTTCTACGGGACTGACCGGCGTCGGCCCGAAGAGGTTGCAACGCTCGCACGGATGCGTCAGCTACCCGACTTAAGGTACGCAACTGTAGTTTCGATTTTGCGCCGCAGACTCGGGTCGGCCCCGGATAGGTAGCCGTTGATCAAAGCGACCGCAGAGCTCTCTTCCGACTCGCTGAGCAATCTTCTCAATTTCAACGCGTAGAAGGCATTGACGACTTGGTATTGGACATGCAGCTTGCGGAGGTTGTGCGCGACCTTCAGCAACAGCGTTCCATCACCCAACTGCGAATTTGCGACGATCGCGAGGACCAGGGCAAGCACCCACGCCTCGCTGGCGCCCGCTTGGATTCTGGAAAGAATATGATTGCGTTGGTCTCCCGCCTGCAACAGGAAGGCGCTCATACGGCTGGCAACCTGGTTCTTGAGGGCTAGGCGCTTCCTGTCGTCCACCTCCTTAATCTCGTCGTATTCCTTCACCAGCGCTTCCAGCGAGGACACCCCCGGGGCGGCCGCGCCAGCAAGCTTCATATGCGCCGCGGTGGTGACACCGGCGATGCTGGTCTCTAGCACCTCCGCCGTGGTTTCAGCCTGCTGCATCAGACGTTTCTCTGAGGACTCGGCCCGCTTCGCAACCTCTCCGACGATGGCATCAGTGATCTTCTCGGAGAGAGCCGGCAGCAGCCTGCGACTTCCGAAGCCCGCTAAGGCCCCGAAGGACATAAGGCGAATCCAACTCGGGATGTCGAGCAGCGCTCCACCTGCGGAACCCGGCGTGGCGACTGTCGTCGCGAAGAATTGCTGGTTCAGGACGGCCAAACCTACGACCAGGGCCGCCAGCGCCCCGATCATGCCAATCACCAAATCCGCAACAAAGCCAAGATCCAGTTGGCGTGTGGCGGCGTCCCAGGTTGGAATGCGCAAGCGGCCTTTCTCCGTCAGCAGCGCTTGCGCTAAACCTCCCAGCGCTCCCGCCAAGACCAACAGAATCGTCGCCCAAGTATTCAAGGTGCACCACCTTAGAGAGAGGGCGGCTGGTGGGCCGCCCTCGTTTTATCCGTTGCAACGGACGAGTTCGCTAGGGTGTGACCTGGAGGCCGAATTGTTTCGTTTCGATCCAGTTCATGCCCAGTAACGACCAGAAGTCGTCGGCGAACTGCGACAGAACATAGTCATACGGCAACCATCCATAACCGGCGTTGCCCCAGCTGGTTCCCCACGAGTTGCGGATGAGCAGGGCACCGGTCGTGGTTTTCTTCGAGACAAGGTTGGTGATTTTGATTTTGTCGTCGTAGCCCACTGCGACGATGGCGTGTCCGGCAAACGCTTTCTCGCCCGGAGCTGGATACGGGAAAGCGCCCTTCACGTCTGCTTGTGTGTAGGACGGGAAAACGTAGAAGCCAAACATGCTGGGGATGTAGGCGGCCAGGTACGTCTTCACATTGTTGAGCAGGGTCGGCGGCGGGACGGGCGTCCCAAACGGGTCATGGCAAATGTACTTCATGGCCTCGAAGTGCTCTGCGACCTCATAGATGAACGCTCCGGGTTCCACATCAAACGTTCGCTCGCCTGAAACCCCGGGCTGATCCCGATCGGTGTAAGGCCAATAGGTCTCAGGCGGAACACCGAACATGGCCAGTGCGCCCATCGTGGTACGGATATAGGCACCGGTATCCCCCACCCAGCCCAACAGGTCACGAGTGGTCTTGTAAACGAATAGCCGGGAGCCATCGATGTACTTATTGAAAGCACGTCGTTCGAAGTACTCGACAATTCCCACCGCGGCGTTCGCCGTGCAGGAGCCGAGCATCCGCTGGTCTTCAATGGGAGAGCACCACGGCCGCAGATCCACCTGCACAGGCAGGGTGAGCTTGGCTGCCTTTCTGGCCTTGGTGATGCCCAGTTTCTCGATCATCTGCGCCACTTCAGGATGTTCCTCGGTGTAGTCCCGCGTATCGGGAAGCTCGGGGAGCCAACCGGTTCCTACAAGTTGTCCGGTTTCTGCGAGCTGCACATATCCAAACGGAGGAATCGGCTTAAGTGGCATCCTCACTTCTCTTTCTTCACGCACAAGCTTCGGCAATGGCATTACAGCTGCCATGGGATTGCTCCTTTCTGGGGGAGATGCTCCTCCAGTCTGTTACCGGTTGGGTTTGTTAAACGCGTCGTGTGCGGGCGGAATGAAAGCAGGCAAGGGGAAGTTCTCTCGTTGCGCCTGCCCCGCTTGCATAGCGAAAACCGGATTCACTGCCCGCGAGGTAAATCCTCCGCGTGCGGCACCCGGCAGTGTCTGACTCCAAGCCCGAGTACGTAACGCATCTCTGGCTTGCTGTCACTCGGCTTACGCGAGCTTTGGTTTTTCCTGTACGCGCCCAGATTCGCTCCGAGGATGTCCGAAGTCAACACTATTCACTCTCTATTCGCTCTTTTCGAACGCATCCGGTTCCCAATATGGAACGTTGAAGAGTTTCCCGGCATCCGAGACACTGGCTCAATTACGCAGCCTCTCTCACCTTGTTCTGCAAGGCTCCAAATGGCTCCATTCAGCACCTCGGTGGATCTCTCCATCGCCAATATGGGCACCCGTCCAGACGTGAAAGAACTTGAGAGCAGATTGGCCGGAAAATGTCTGCTTCCTAGGGTGAGCGGACGATTGAAATGCCGACAAATTCAGCTTGACATCATAAATTGTAATATGCAAATGTATTAATTTAATGGTCGAACTGAGTCAATTCAAGGCAGAGTTTTTCAAAGCACTAGCTCACCCCTTACGAATCAGGATCCTGGACGAGTTGCGCCACGGTGAAGTCGGCGTGAATGAACTCTGCTTGCGCTTGGACGTGGAACAAAGCACGCTATCGCAGCAATTAGCCGTCCTGAGGACCCGCAGTATTGTTGTGGGCAGGAAAGACGGACAGAGTGTCTTGTATTCGGTTCCCGATCCCGAAATCTTCAAGCTGTTGGATGTGGCCAAGAAGATTTTTAACAACCATCTGATCGACGTGAAAGACCTGCTGTCGCAGTTGGCCGTCCCTTCTGCCAACAAAGGCTAGGGCGTGTCTTTTTTTGTGAGTGTATATTCAAATATCGTAATATTAGGTACTTCAGCTGTATTCGCTGGCGACCTATTGTCGATACAAGGCCGGATAGCTTCTTGGTCGGCACCTCCTGTTTTGCGAGCGGGACTTCCTGGGAAAAAAAGCCCGAGTGTGGTGTCTTCCGGTTCTCTCGCCAGTCCGTTCCAAAGCTTCCGGTACCGTCTCGCCGGCCGCTTCCGTGGCCATCTCCGATCCTCCACTGGGTCGAGTTTGAACTTCAGTACGGATTTGAGCGGCCGTGCGCGGTATACGTCAAACGGTTGCAGCGCGATGCGGGCAGGTTCTGATTGACGCGTGGAGCGAGCAGCAGCTGTTCGCCGTGTTGTCACCCGGTTGCTTTGGCTTACTAGGAGGTTTCCGATATGTACTTTCCCGCAGAACACTTGCTGGACAAGCTGCAAATCTCAGCCCGGGAGTTGAGCAACTTCGAGCACGAGGGGATCGTTAAAGGAATCGCCAAGGCGGGGCGTGTCTTTTACTCGTCTCGCGATCTGTACCGGCTCAAGGGAATCCTGCTCTTCATGAGTCGTGGTTTGACGCTCGAAGAGGCGCAACGGCGAGTTGACCGCCCGGTCGAAGAAAGGTCTGCCGCGGAGAGTCGCGGCTAAAAGCAGAGGATACCGATGCCAGCACAATCGCGGATGAAATCATGGAAACATTCGATGAGTCATTCCAATGGCGTGGACCCAAATCATCTCCGGCAGCGTCGAGCGATGGCAGAGAACTTATACACGCTGGCGAATCGGCATCGCGAAAATCACAATTACGTCGTGGCCCATGCCCTCTACGGTCGAGCTTTGTCCGTGGCGCAAGAGATCCACACCCCCGAGAATGATGGGAACGTTCTCGTTACCCGAATCCGGACAGACCAGCAAGCCGTTTTCGAAATGCTGCGCTCTGGAGAGAGTGATCTAGAGAAACCCCCGCTGGAGAAAGCACAGAAGGTTGGCCAATAGAGTTCGTGGCTCGACCAAATAATCGAATCACCTCTGCCGTTTGCCACTACACACTATGAAAGTTGCCCAGGGGAGAAAACTCCCATATCCGGAACGACCGACATTAGAAAAATAACGATGAACAATTGGCTACCGAAATCTGTGCTCTGTCTCAAGTCTTACAGGCCACGTCTGTTCATGGCGGACGTTCTTGCCGGTATAACCGTCGGGCTGGTCGCGCTTCCTTTAGCGATGGCCTTCGCCATCGCTTCGGGCGTGCCCCCTCAAACGGGTCTGTACTGCGCCATCGTCGCGGGATTTGCGATCTCCGCTCTAGGAGGATCTTCCACGCAGATCGGCGGTCCAACGGGCGCATTCGTGGTCGTAGTTTTTGGCATTGTCGCGAAGCACGGTGTTGACGGGCTGTTCATGTGCACCCTGTTGGCTGGGGTGATACTCCTGATCCTGGGCGCCACGGGTTTAGGAACGGCAGTCAAGTTCATACCGCGCCCCGTGGTCGTTGGTTTCACCAACGGCATTGCGGTCATTATCGCCAGCACCCAGATCAAGGATTTCTTCGGGTTGAAAATAGACAAGGTCCCAGGTGAATTTGCAGCCCGGATTCTGACCTACGTGCACAACTTTTCATCGTTCTCGCCGCCGGAAACAGCCCTGGCCGTTGGTGCGCTCGTCGTGATTATCCTCTTCATGATCTTTGTGAAGAGAGTCCCGGGTTACATCGTTGCTCTATTTGCCGGGACCGCGGCGGTGGTTATCTTCAAACTCCCGGTTGAAACGATTGGCACTCGCTTTGGCGGAATCCCATCCGGATTTCCCAAGCTCATGATTCCCCACTTTCGCGTGGATTTGCTGCGGCCGCTCATCTCCCCAGCCCTCACCGTCGCCATGCTGGGCGCGATCGAATCGCTCATGTCCGCGGTCGTTTCCGACCGCATGAGCGGCGATAAACACAACCCGAACGTCGAACTGGTAGGCCAGGGAGTTGCCAACATTCTCTCGCCGCTGTTCGGGGGACTACCGGCCACGGGAGCGATTGCTCGAACGGCCACCAACATCCGCTCTGGCGCCAAGACGCCGGTCGCCGGAATGATCCACGCTTTTACCCTGCTCGCGATCATTATGTTTGCCGCGCCGCTGGCCCGGTTCATTCCGCTGTCCGTTCTCGCGGCCATTTTGCTGGTGGTCTCCTACAACATGGGCGAATGGCGGGAAATTCCGGAGCTCTTCAAACAGTCCCGGTTCGAGATTGCCGCTTGGCTGGTGACATTTCTGCTGACTGTTTTTGCCGACCTGACCGTGGCTGTGGAAGCGGGGATGATTCTGGCAGTACTGGTGTTCATACGGAAAGTCACGCAAACCACTACAGTGTCAGAGGCGACCACCGAGTACATTCGCGAGGGGCACGTTCATATCTTGCAGCACAAAGAAATCCCTCCTTACGTCAGCATCTTCAGAATCCACGGCCCCTTCTTGTTTGGCGCAACCGACAAAATCGATGCGATCGTAAAGCGTTTGCCCGATCTCCCTCCCATCATTATTCTGCGGCTTCGGAATATGACTGCAATCGATTCCACTGGCCTGCAGGCGCTGGAGAATTTTGCCGACCGCGTGCACGAGTCCGGGCGACAACTCATTCTTTGTGGGGCAAGGGAACAACCGGCAATGCGCATGCAGGAGGCTGAATTTCACGAGCATGTGGGCGAAGAAAATATCTGCGGCAGTGTGGCCGATGCCCTGGACAGGGCCAAGATCGTGTACCCCGAGGTCTCGAATCAAAGTCCGGCGGCGGTCACCTGGGGCAGACGAAGTACCGATGTGCCGCCGTCGACGCCGGCATGGACGGCGGCGACATCATCGACATCTCGGCCCGAGAGTTAACCTAATGACGCAGAGATGCTGCGCTGCAGGCACGTGAGCGGAGATTGCATGTCGTCACACCTTCGTAGTGGGAGATATGACACGCATAGATTCGTTCAGCTAAGCTACCCAAGAATGCTTTCATCGGGCGACGGTGACCAAGTCTCATGAGCACGATTCCAGTTGTCGCGACCTTTGTGCTTGGTGTTGCGACCTATGCGATCGGCGCTGGCGCTTCTATCGCGACCTGGCGAAGGCCAGTTCTGGCTCGCTATATCTGTTGCGGTGCTGCCCTGGCAGGCGCTGCCCTGGGAGGGCTCGTCGCCGTTCTCGGCATCCTTCATGGAACTCCGGTCCGGTGGTCGGTCCCCTCAGGCATTCCGTTATTTGCCTATAGCTTCTCGTACGATGCCCTGGCTGGTTTTTTCAACCTGATCCTGGCGATTCTTACGATCGCGGTTTCAATCTACTCATTCGGGTATTTGAAGGAATTCGAGGGGCGGAGGAACATTGGCTTCTTTGGGTTTCTGTTCCACCTCCTGCTTCTCAGCTTGACCATCGTTTTCACCGCTGACAATGCGTTTCTCTTCCTGATTGCCTGGGAGGTGATGGCGCTAGCGTCCTACGGGCTGGTGGCCTTTTACCACGAACAACGAGAAAGCCGGCAAGCGGGCTTGCTCTATCTCATCATGGCTCATGCGGATGTTGGGTGCCTGCTCCTTGGTTTTGCTCTGCTGATCCAGGGGAGCGGCAGTGCAGAATTCGCCAGCTTCCACACCGCCGCGGCACACTTGTCCAGCACCCGGCAATCGGCTGCGTTTGTCCTTTTCTTCCTGGGCTTTGGTATTAAGGCGGGTGTGATTCCCTTCCATATCTGGTTGCCGGCAGCTCACCCCGTAGCACCGAGCAACATGTCGGCTCTACTTTCCGGCATCGTGATCAAGACCGGCATCTACGGGATGACTAGGATTTTCCTGGATTCACTGGGAGGCGTGCCCTCCTGGGCGGGCCTGGCAGTGCTCATCGTGGGAGTTGTCTCCGCCGTTCTCGGCGTCCTGTATGCCTTGATGGAGCATGACCTCAAACGGCTCCTGGCGTACCACAGCATCGAGAACATTGGCATCATTCTCATGGGGCTGGGCGCCGCTTTGATCTTCCGCGTGGCGGGGCATCCGCTGCTCGCCGGAATAGCCCTGATCGCTGCAATGTTTCACACCCTGAATCATGCGATCTTCAAGTGCCTTCTGTTCCTGGGGGCCGGGTCGGTACTTCATTCAACGGGAACGCGCAACATGGAGGAAATGGGCGGCCTCATCCGTCCCATGCCGGTGACCGCTTTCTGTTTCCTGATTGGCGCTGTGGCCATCTCCGGCCTTCCTCCGCTGAACGGATTTGTCAGTGAATGGCTGACTTACCAGAGCCTGTTGGCCGGATTCGGCGCGATCAGCGGCTTGCGGAGAATCCTGTTTCCGCTGGCTGGTTCGATGCTGGCGTTGACCGGGGCGCTGGCGGCAGCTTGTTTCGTGAAAGCTTTCGCGATCACGTTCTTGGCGCTGCCCCGTGGAGTCCAATCCCGGAACGCGCACGAGGCGCCCCGGACCATGCTGATCGGCATGGGCTGGCTGACGCTGGCTTGCGCCGCCCTGGGCTTGGGTGTGACCTGGTTTCTCCCGGTATTTGACGCGATGACGGAGCAGTTACTCGGACAGCGAGTCGTCGCCAATCTGATTACGGGCAGTGGATTCGTGCTTTCCGCGGGCACGCCCCGCGGCGGCACCGTGTCCACCGCAATCATCACAGTGGGCCTCCTGGTTCTGGCGCTTCCGGCTACTCTTCTGGTATCGAGGGCGACGAGGCGGTTCGGGCGCAAACATGGCCCGGTGTGGGACTGCGGCTTGCCTGGACTTTCGGAAGAAAATGAATATACAGCCACCGCATTCTCAAAAGCGCTGCGGATGATCTTCTCCGTCCTGTACAAGCCGCGCCGCGAGATTCAAGCCGTCTTCGATATCTCGCCGTATTTTCCGAAAGAGATCCGTTTCGAGAGTGAAATCGAGCCTACGTTCGAGAAGCGATTGTATGCTCCTCTGCAAGAGTTCATCTTCCGGGTTTCCAGCAGAATGCGGACCATTCAGGCGGGAAGCATTCATGCCTACCTTGCCTACATCTTTGTAACTCTCGTCCTGCTTTTGCTGTTCGGGGTGCGCAAGTGACCGAAGTGCTCACCAACTCGGGGCTGCAGTTAGTGCTGTTATTGCTGGTTGCTCCCATGCTCAGCGGCATGATCAAGACTCTGAAGGCCAGACTTCAGACCCGCCGCGGGCCGGGCGTCCTGCAATCCTACCGCGACATCATCAAGTTGCTGCGCAAGGGAATGGTGATTCCGGAGACGGCGTCATGGATTTTCTCTGCGACCCCCTACCTGGTCTTTGGGACGGCCACTCTTGTCGGCCTCATGATTCCCATGACCACGACCCATGCCCCTTTCAGCCTGTTCGGCGGCGTGCTCGCAGTGGTCTATCTTTTGGCGCTTGGTCGCTTCTTCCTCGCCCTTGGCGGGCTCGACACTGGAAGCTCGTTCGGTGGTTTGGGCAGCAGTCGGGAAATGACGATTTCCGCGATCGCGGAGCCAGCCATGATGCTGGCGATTTTCACGGTAGCTCTGGGAGCGAACTCGACCAACTTGAGTGAAATGGCGAAAGTCGCTGTCGGCCAGAGCTGGAGGTTTCTGGCGCCGTCCCAGATGCTGGCATTTGCGGCGCTTTTCATCGTGCTGATCGCCGAGACCGGCCGGATCCCGGTGGACAACCCGGCGACTCACCTCGAATTAACCATGATCCACGAGGCGATGGTTCTCGAGTATTCGGGACCGTATCTGGCTTTGATCGAATGGGGCGCTTCGATCAAGCAACTGGTGCTCATGACGCTGCTGGTCAACACGTTTTTCCCGTTCGGGTTGAGTCCCGACTGGACGGTCCGGGCGGTCGGTGTGGGGCTGGTCTTCTATCTGGCGAAGTTGCTTCTGCTTGCGTGCCTCATTGTCCTGGTTGAGACCACCAATGCGAAGCTGCGCCTATTTCGAGTACCGGAATTGCTTATGGTCGCTTTCATTCTAGGAGCGCTCGCGCTCATTTCGACGTTTCTGTTCTGAGACTGCGTATGCCCTTTGTCCCCAACCCGGAGCTTGGTAACAGAATCATCACCCTAATGGCGGCGCTGGTCCTGGTGCTGCAGATCGCCGCAGTTGGACAGCGCTGGATAGTTTCGAGTATTCGCATCTTTGCGGTGCAGTCGTTTCTCTTGGGAGCGATCGCGGCCGTCATCGCCTACTTCAACCAGGCCAGCCACATCTATATTGCCGCTCTCCTCATAGTCTTTTTGAAAGCGGGACTGCTTCCCCGGCTGCTGGAACGACTGGTGGAGAGGATCGGTATCCGGCGGGAGATCGAGCCGCTGATCAACGTCCCGCTCTCGATCCTCATCGCAGGCGGCCTGACGCTGTTGGGCTACGTGGTCGCGGAGTCTTTCTACCATCCGGAGGAGACTTCTGCCCGGGCGGCACTTGGACACAACACGCTCGCTGTCGCCATCGCACTGTTCCTTATCGGCTTTTTTGCCATGGTAAACCGCCGCAAGGCATTGACGCAGGTCCTGGGACTGCTATCACTCGAAAACGGCCTCTTCCTGGCCGCGATTTCGTTGACCTATGGAATGCCATTGGTGGTTGAGATTGGCATCTTTTTTGATGTTCTGGTCGCGGTGATGGTCCTGGGCATTCTGGTCTTCCGTATCGGCGAGACTTTCGACTCCATGGATGTCAGCAAGCTGCGGAAGTTGAGAGAGTAAGCAAACGTATGATTCTGGTCTGGCTTCTTATCATTCCGCTGATCGCTGGTCCTCTTGCCTTCTTCCTTCGAAGACGGCCCACGATGGAAGTGGTCAATCTGGCCGCCTTCGGTGTTGAGCTGGGCCTGGCCGTCGGGCTGGCGGCTCAGGTGCTTCGCAGCGGTTCCGTCTCACTCTGGAATGGGTTCTTTTATGCCGACGCTCTTAGTGCGCTGGTCGTGCTCTTGTCAGCGTTTGTGGCACTAGTCTGTTCCATTTATGCGGTCGGCTATTTTCGTCACGACGAGAGCAGCGGAGCTCTGCAGGAGGCCGAGGAAGTGGGCGGCCGCCTCGGCGTCCACAAACTTCGAGAGTATTACACGCTTACGCCTCTGTTTGTTTTCTCCATGATCCTAGTCGCACTCGCCAACAACCTCGGAATCCTCTGGGTAGCAATCGAAGGAACCACACTGGCGTCAGTGTTCCTCGTCATGTTTTATGGGCGCGAAACATCTCTTGAAGCTGCCTGGAAGTACGCCATCATCGGCGGCGTGGGACTCTCCATGGCGTTATTCGGTACGATTCTGACCTACTATTCCGCTTATCGGGCTCTCGGTACCGACACGCTTGCGGGTCTGAACTGGTCTGTCCTCGCCGGAAACGCCGCCCAGTTTGACCAGCCGACTATGCGGCTGGCCTTTATCCTTATTCTGCTCGGGTATGGAACCAAGGCCGGCATCGCTCCCATGCATACCTGGAAGCCGGATGCCTATAGTGAAGCGCCGATCCCGGGGGCAGCGATGCTCGCCACCGGCGTCCTCAATTGTGCTCTCTACGGTCTGGTGCGGTTCTACATTCTGAGTTCGAAATGCCTCGGCCCACAGTTTGGTTCGCAGCTCCTGATTCTGTTCGGGCTGCTCTCCATGGGAGTGGCCGTCCCCTTCATCCTCGTGCAGAAGAACTTCCGGCGGCTGCTGGCCTATTCGAGCATCGACCACAGCGGGATCATGGTGCTGGCGCTTGGCTTCGGAGGGCCTCTGGGTATTTTGGGCATGCTTCTGCACATGACCTTTCATTCGGTGACCAAGCCCTTGCTCTTCTTCTGTGCCGGAAATGTCCAGCAACATCTGAACACCGACCTGTTCCGGAAGGCGAAAGGCGGGTTGATCCATTCGATGCCATTGACCGGGGCCGCATTTCTAATGGTGACCCTTGCCGTCACTGGCTCGCCTCCCTTCAGCTTTTTCCAGAGTGAGTTCACCATTTTGCGGGCCGGGTTCAGCAGAGGCTCTCTTGCACTGACGGTTCTTTTCGTCTCCTTTCTCGTGCTGATTTTTTCCGGCTTTCTGGTGCACATCAGCAATCTAGTCCTCGGCGAAGACCCGGGCCTTCCTCGGGCCGGCATGTGTGGCTGGAAGAAGTACTCGGTCGCGGGTTTGGCGGTGGTCATTGTTGTGATGGGCTTTTGGATACCCGCTCCATTGTTCAGGCTGATTCAGAGTGCAGTGGGCATCGTGGTGGGTGGATGATGACGCAAGCAATGTCCGCAATGTTTGAGGCGCTTCGGCAGAAGCTGGGCCCGCAGGTTCAGTCCGTGCGGGCCGACCGGGAAGATGAAATCTATCTTCTTCTCGCCGATGCCGACATTCGGCCCATCACAGAACACCTGCGAGGCCAATTCGGGGCCAGGCTGGTTACGGTATTCGCGGAGGACCGGCGTGCAACGGAAGGCGTTTTCTTCAACTACTATGTCTTCGAACAGAAGGGTAGCGCTCAGTACCTGATCGTGCAGGCGCCAGTGCGCTCCGACAGTCTTGAGTTTCCCTCGCTTTCCGCCGAACTACCCGCGGTGAACTGGCAAGAGCGCGAAATCCAGGATTGGTTTGGTCTGAAGGCCGCTGGACACCCGAATCCCCGCCGGGTCGCTCTGCATGACAATTGGCCCGACGTTTATCCCTTGCGCAAGGACTTTCCTCTCGAAACCGTGTTGCCGCCCTTCGAGGGAGAACGTCACATCTACCGGCCGGCTTTCGGTGAAGGTGTCCTGCAAGTGCCCGTAGGCCCCGTTCATGCCGGAATCATCGAGCCGGGTCACTTCAATTTCGCGGTGGCGGGTGAACCCATCCTTTATCTGCAGCTGCGAATGTTCTACACGCATAAGGGCACCGAAAAACTCTTTGAGCAGCTGCCTATCCACAAAGCAGTTTTCCTGGCTGAAAGTATTTCGGGAGATTCGAGTTTCTCCCATGGCACAGCGTTCTGTCAGGCAATCGAACGCGCGGCCAACATTGAAGTGCCGCTGCGCGGTCTGGTGATGCGGACCATCCTGCTGGAACTGGAACGGATCTGCAATCATGTCGGCGACATTGGGGCCATTGCCACCGATGTCGGCTTTGTCATTGCCAATGCCCATGCCAGCCGCTTGAAGGAGACGCTGGTCACCTTGAACGAGCAACTGACTGGCAGCCGCCTCTTGCGGGGCATGGTGTGCGTCGGCGGCGTACGCAGGAGCTGGGATGCGGCACAACTTGGCGCGCTGCGCAGCACGGTGGACTCTTTTGCGCGCGAATTTCGGGATCTGATCAGTCTGATTGATCGGTCTGAATCCACCCGCGACCGTCTGGAACAGACCGGAGTCTTGCGGCCCGACAAGGCACGGGACCTGGGCATCGTGGGCGTCGGAGGGCGCGCCTCTGGGGTCGATCTCGATGTGCGGCGCGATCACCCCTACGCCGCGTATTCTCGCTACTCATTCCGTGTCCCGGTGTACCAGGCCGGAGACGTTTGGCACCGGATGCAGGTCCGCATCGATGAGGTGAACGAATCGATTGGCATCGTGCAGAACGCGATGGCGGATGGTCTGCGACGCGAGTTCCGTGTGCCCGTCCCGCCCATTCCGTCAGATCGATGTGCCCTGAGCGCTGTTGAAGGATGGCGCGGGGAGATCATCCATTGGATTCGGACCGGGCCTGACAATCATCTCGAACGCTGCAAGATCAAAGACCCCTCGCTCAACAACTGGCCAGCGCTGGTGGAAGCGGTCCAGGGAAACATCATTGCGGATTTTCCGGTGATCAACAAGAGTTTCAATCTTTCCTACTCGGGGACGGACCGATAAGCGATGTTCAAGATTCTGCAAAAAACGGTCAGCACGGGAACGGTAACCGTAAACTACCCGGCCGAGCCCGCTAAGATCTCCGAACGCTTTCGCGGACGTCCGAGCTTCGATTTTGACAAATGGAAGGACGCGCGACCGGCTGCCGACGTCTGTCCAACCGGCGCCATCTCCCTGTCTGACAATGATGAATCCCGGAACGTGACCGTCGATTACGGTCTCTGCGTCTTCTGCGGTCTATGCGCGGAGGCTTCGTCCGACCAGGCGGTACGCGTCACCCAGGAATTTGCACTGGCGACGTCGGACCGCCGCAACTTGGTTTTTACCGCGGAGTACACCCTGAATGCCGACCGCACGCACGGTGGATTGCGCAAAGTTGATCGCCGGTTGGTGGATGCCGAAACGGACGTCGAGAGCCTGGGGCAGAAAGCGCGCGACACCATCCAGAAAATCCTGGGGCGGTCTCTCGCCATCCGTGAGGTCGATGCGGGATCATGCAATGGATGCGAACTGGAGATTGTGGCTCTGAACAATCCGGTCCACGACATCGAACGCTTCGGAATCCATTTCGTTGCCTCTCCTCGCCATGCCGACATGCTGCTGGTCACCGGGCCTGTCACGCGGAATATGGAACTCGCGCTGTTGAAGACGCATCGGGCGATGGCGGAACCCAAGGTCGTCGTCGCGGTCGGCGCTTGCGGCATCAGTGGCGGCATTTTCGGCGAGAACTACGCGTCTTTGGGGAGCGTCGACAAGGTCCTTCCGGTGGATGTGTATATCCCGGGATGTCCACCCCGGCCACAAGCTCTTCTGCATGGAATCCTCCTTGCGGTCGGACGTTTGGCGGAACGACTCCACACCGACCGCGCGGGTTGACATGCGATATCGGATCTTGACCGAAGGGTTCACAGTGCGCACTGGCTCTGAGATTGAGGTCAGCTCTTTAATTCGACATCCCAGACGGCCCACCGCAATCGGATCACCGCGCTCTTGGCTATCGAACCCACGAGAGCCACGCCCAACCGAAGAATAGAGTCGCCAAGGTGACGGGCAACCCGACGCGAAAGTATTCGCGGAAACCAATGGTCACTTCGGGCCGGGCACGCTCCACCACGATGATGTTCGCCACTGAGCCGGTGATCGTGAGATTTCCCGACAGCGTGCTCGCCATGGCCAGGATCAGCCAAGCCGTGTGCGGGTCGGCGAATCCGGGGATGAGGGACTTCAGAAGCATCACCGCCGGGACATTGCTGAGAAGGTTGGACAGTGCAGCAGTAACCACTGTGAAGCTGGCGGCATGCTGGAGATTCCAGTGGGTAGCAAAATCCAGGAGGTGGTTGGTGAGCCCTGCGTTCTCGGCGCCGCCGACGATCAGAAACAGGCCGATGAAGAAGACCAGCAGGCCCCAGTCGATCTGGTCGTAGAGCTTGCGTGGTTCCAGCGTGCGCTCGATCAGCAGGAGGGCCGCACCCAGTGCCGAGATCATGGCCGGCGGCACGCCAGCGAAGAATCCGACCACCACCAGAGCCATGACCAGCACCGTCTTCCACATCTGGGGCATCTTCAGCGGTGCGGGCACCGCTTCCACGACCAGCACGTCCGCGCCCAGTGCGCGCAGGTAGAGCCAGTGGAGCACCGCCCAGTCGATAAGCAGCCCAACCGCGGCGACCGGACCCAGGTGAAACAGAAAATCGCGGTAGCCGATGTGGGAGAAGGATCCGATCAGCATGTTCTGTGGATTGCCGGTGATCGTGGCAACACTCCCGATGTTCGAAGCCGTGGCCACCGCCAGCAGGTAGGGCAGAGCCGGGACGCGCATTCGGCGAGTGACTGTGAGGACAAAGGGCACCATCACGAGGCAAATGATGTCGTTTACGAAGAATGCCGAGAGCACCCCACTGGTGAGAATCACCGTCGGAAGAAGGTGTCGCGGGTGTAGACGCTGGATTACCAACTCGGCGATCCACTCGAAGAAGCCGACCAGGTGGAGGTTGCCGACGATCAGCATCATGGAGAACAGCAAAACGAGGGTGCTGAAGTCGATGAAGCGCAGTGCTTCGGCAGGATGCACAACCCGGAAGGCGAACAACAATGCCGCACCGATGATTGCCGCCCCGGGCCGGTCGATCTTCATGCCGGGAAATTTGCCAATCGCAAACACTAGATAGCTGGCCAGGAAGACCGTGTACGCAGCTACCGTCTGAAGTTCCGGAAGCGTATGGGCGGGGAAGAGGGCCATTGGGTTCGGATCACCATGGTACATCCTGGGAGGGCCAGCAGAGCCGGTGGTAGCGACCGGGGCCTTGTAGGTTCAATGGATTACTTTAGAGAAATGTTCTGACAAGGCACACGGCAGAGGTCCGGTTCGCGTCCCCACGTTTTGGCCACGATTCGCGCTAGATTTTCAACTGCCGGCTAGCTCGCCTGGTTGCCCGGCAATCAGGCATACCTACCTCTGCTCGCGCTTCATCTTGTGCCAGTTCTGGTTGGAGCTGACGTTGGGATCGAAGCTGGGGCTGTCGCTGAACACGTAGTCGGTCCCGTTGGTCCAGGCGTTCTCATAACCGACCGGGATCTCCACCCTGTAGTTGTTGACCGGATCGCGGTAGGTATCGACTCCGCGCAGGCCCTGTATGTAGTTGTCGAACATATGATCGTAGGCTGCGCTTCGCCTCTGGTAGCCTTCGTAAATCATGTCGTCGATTTCGGTGAGCGTCTTGTGGATCTGCTGCATACGCTGAAAGATGGCTTCCTGCTGGCGCAGTTGTTCGCGCGTCACCGTGGCGAGCAAGCGTACGTGTTCCACGCCCCAGCGTGGATTGTCCTGGCGCGAGGCGACCACGATCTTGTAGGCCGTGATGTTCCGGTCAAAATCCTCGGCGGGCGCGCGGAAGCTGCTGACAACGGGAGTCCAATCGACCGATTGCACGGGACCGTACAGGGAGGAGGTGGTAATGATGAGGTAGTCGACCACAGCCGTGAAGTCCTCCACGAACTTCCTGCCTCCTTCGGTGTATTCGAATTTCACGTGCGCAGCATCCGAGCGCAACTCGTACGGGAACTGAGGCGGCGAGATTTGAGCGAACACGTTGTCCATATACTGATTAACCTGCAAGGAATACTTCGCCAGTTCCTCTAGGTTCTGACTGTCCACGACTCTTACATCCGAAGCGTTGGGACGCCGATAACGCAGGTAAGTATTTTTCAGGAAATCCGCCGCTCCCATCGGTTGCAGGATGGTGAAACCCATTTGCATATGCCCCTGCTGCAACATGGCATTCTGCGACCAGAACATGTAGGTGGCGGGAAATTGCTCGATCACCGAGCGTCCATCGGGGCTGGTGATGGTGTAGGCAATGATGACTTCCGGCGGAATCTTGTTCGTGTTCCAGGAGACTCCTCCGGAGAACCTCCACTCTTTCGGCACAAGGAGGTGGAATACTTCACCTCCGAGACCCTGCTGATCGGTGACCACGTATTTACGGAGAACGATTTGATGTCTGGCGGTCTCTGCCGCAAAGGCAGCGCAAGCGGTTCCTACGAACAACGCCAAGATAGCTACGGCTAGAGTGCGGCGCATACCGATCCTCCTTATTCCAACGCCTTTTTCAGGTTGTGTACCAACCGGTCAGCAACTTTGCGGGGGCCACCGCGCTTGATCGGGCCGAGCAACAGGCTGCGATCGCCCGCTTCGGACGCCCACAGGACTGTGCCTGCTTTGTCGACGATCGAAACGGTCCCGGTTGCAGTGTCATGCAATCCGAGGTACCGGCCAGTCACCGCAGCGCCAGTCCCTTTCTTCTGTTCGCTGCTGCCCACCATGAACGCGTCCGCTTCCTCCTGGTGCAGAACGATGACAAAGCGCCTTGGTATTTGCTTGGAAAACTCAGCGCGGAGATACTCGTCCAGGTTGTTTTCCATCTTTTCGATAAAGAGCTTGTGAACATCCTTGAGCGAGGTGAGACGCTGGACGGGAGCAGGCGGCGGGGGCGGCATCGGTTCTGGAGACGGGGGTTTTGCAGAACCGGCATTGATGGCTGCGAGCAGTTTGTCATCGGCGCCCGCGAGCGTGAGTTCATGGGAAGTCTCCGGCGTGAGCACGAAACTGACTCCGCGCTCCCGCACGATCTGCACGATGCGAGCCGGAGGCGCGCCGGCGGTTAACAGCGTCACCACTTCATCTTTCGAGAGCGGCGCAGGTGTCTGTGAGGGAGGCGCAGGCGTTGCAGGACGATAGTTCGCGCGCACGGCTGCCAGGAGGCTCGGCTCAGCGCCCGCTGCGCGCAGATTGGCCTCCGCCTCGCTGGTGAGCTGGAACGACACGCCGCGCTTCTCGACAATCTGGATCAGCTCCGGCGTGGTAAGCCCACCAATTTTCAAAGCTTCGCTCAGGCCCTGTTGTGAGATGGGCTTGGTCGGCTCGGGCGCACTCTGCGCTCCCGCGGGATGCAGAGCGAACAGCGAGACCAGCACTGCGGCAATCAGGAAGCGTGCCCGCATAGATCAAGCCCTCCTTCGCATTACTTTTGCAATGCGTCCAGTGATGAAGCGCGTGGATCACGCTCCTTCTTGTCGTTCTTCTTCTTTTTGTTCGCGGACGAGTTTGTGTTCTCATCCTCGTCCAAGGCTTTTAGAGCCGCCCGGCGACGCTCGGCCGTGGTGGGCTTGGCCGCCGTTTTCGTTTTTCCAATCTTGGTCGGCTTGGAAACGGTGATCGTGCCGGGCGGCAGGGGCGGGGCCTCTTCGAATTGTTTCTGGATGGTCGGAGTTGGATTCAGTTCCGCTGGGAGCGCCCCTGTAGGAGTGACGGTTCCTGCCTGTGGCGACGGTCCCGCGGAGACGCTCGGTTGCGCCGTTACGGGTGGAGAGGCCGGATTGACGGCGCGCGTGTTTGGGCGCCAGTGGCCCCAGAGGAGTGCGACCGCCATCACCAAGGCTGCGGCCAGCACGGTTGCGCCGCCGTAGTACAGCCACCGTGGTTTGCCTGCGGACGTGGCAACCTTGACCGTGCCTGCAGACGCCGCCTTCGCTTTGGGCGGCATGGAGGGTTCCACTGCCAGCCGCGTCGGCTTGCCAGCGACCACCGGCTCGATGGCCAGGCGGGTCCGCTTGGCCGGTTCGGTTCCGAGGACCGTCCCGAGTGCCCTGCGGAACTCGCCGGCCGTGCCGAACCGTTGCTCGGGAAGCTTGGCAAGCGCTTTGAGAACAACCTCTTCTAACGGCGCCGGAATCGAGCTCTGACCGAGACTCGAGAAAGTCGGCGGAGGCTCCTCCAGTTGCGCACGCATCAGTTCGTAATCGGTGTCCCGTTCAAACGGGAGGCGGCCACTCAGCATTTCGTAGAGCACTACGCCCACCGAATACAGATCGGACCGGATGTCTGCCTCCTGGCCGCGGATGCGTTCCGGCGCCAGGTACTCGAGCGTTCCGACGATGTTCCCTTCGCGCGTCATGCGCGCCTGGCCCAGGGCCCGGGCGATTCCGAAATCGGTCACCTTCACATGGGTCGACGTCAACATGATGTTGGCGGGCTTGAGATCGCGATGCAAAATGCCGAGCGAATGCGCGTGCTCAACTGCATCCAGTACCTGCACCGCTATGTCGACTGCTCGCTCCGGCAGCATCGGCGGACGCTCACGGATCATCGCGTCCAGCGTGCGACCCGCGACAAATTCCATGACCATGAAGAACTCATCGCCCTCACGGAAGAAGCTGTACAGGGTGGCGATGTTGGGATGGTTCAGCTTGGCCAGTGTGACGGCTTCGGCATGAAACCGGCCGACAATGTCGGGCTGGCGCGCGATCTCCGGACGCAGCATCTTGATGGCGACCTCGCGCTCCACCATGAGATCGACTCCCTTATAGACAGCGCCCATGGCGCCCTCGCCCAGTCTCTCCACGAGCCGGTAGTTCCCCACCACGCGACCGATCATCGGGTCACCTCCACGGCGCGAGTCTCTCGCACAACTTGTGGACGCGTCGTTTGCAAGGGCGACACATGAACCACGCCCACCGTGATGTTGTCGCTGCCGCCGCGCTCGCGCGCCATCGCGATCAAGGCGGAACAAGCCACATCTGGGGTCCGGGTACATGCGGTATCGCGGATCTCTTCGTCCTCGACCAGGTCATATAAGCCATCGGAACAGAGCACGAACTGGTCTCCGATCCGGACCGGCAAGGGCGCGTTCCACGTCGCAACCGAGATCTGTTCATGCGTGCCCAGGGCCCGCAGAATCACATTGCGATCGGCATGATGGCGTGCGTCGTGCAGGCTGACCACACCTTGCTTCACCAGTTCCATGACGGCCGAATGATCCTCGACCATGCGATAGATCCCGCCGTTGCGGATCAGGTACAGCCGCGTGTCGCCGACGTACGCCACCCAAGCAAGGTCATCGCGAAGCGCCAGGGCTGTGCACGTCGTGCCCATGCCCTTAAGATCGGGGCGCTCGAGAGACAACCGGTGGATCGCATCATTGGCTTTCGTGAAGGCGCTGACCAGGGCCGCGGAAGCCTCCGAGTCGTTGGCATAGTAGGACTGCCCCACGATCTGAATGGCAAGCTGGCTGGCGATCTCGCCCCCTTCGCAGCCCCCCATCCCGTCCGCCACGATCATCAGCATCCCTTTCTCGGCAAGCACCCGGGAATCGGCGGGCCGGATGATCTGGCCGGCATCTTCGTTGGTGTCGCGACAGCAGCCGATGTTAGTCAGCAGGCTCGCATCCAGTTCGCAGGTGGGCTTGCGCGAGTTTTGCCAGGGCCAGAACATGGTTCAATCCTGTGAGCGTTGCATGGTGTAGCTGTAGGTCGGCCGTTCGGTTACGTCGAACGCCACCTTTAAGTCTTGAAAGCCTTGCTGCTTCAGATCGAGTTCAACTTTCTCTCCAACTCGCGCTGACAATTGAAACGGAGTCGAGCCGACGCGACGGTCGTTTCGATACACTTCGGCAGTTCCACTGACAACGTCGACCGTGATGGTTTTCAGCTGAGCGTCTTGGGCGGAGGCGCTGCTCTGGACCGGCGCTGAAGGCGCAGACGGAGATCCAGCCCACACCAGCAGAAGAACTAGTACAACGAGCGCAGCCGCCGCGCCCCCAGCCCACAGTCCCAACCGGCGATGGCCGCCCAACTTGGGAGTGTGATCGGACAGCGATGCCAGTTCGTCGTGCAATTCTGAGGCGGAGGGGTAGCGCTGGTTCGGGTCCCTGCGCAGGCACCGCTGCAGAATCCGTTCCAGGGTTGGCGAAACAAGGGGATTGAGTGCGGAAGCGGGTGGGTACTGAACGGAACAGATCTTCGCGTACAGTTCCGGGAGGTTGCTTCCTTCAAAGGGAAGCCGTCCCGTCAACATCTCGTACATGAGGACGCCCAGCGCCCAGACGTCGCTGCGCGTATCTGCCTCTTGCCCCTCGAGTTGCTCCGGAGCCAGGTTATCCGCAGTACCTATGACCGCTCCGATCTTCGTGACCCGGGCGGTGTGGGGCGCCCGCGCGATCCCAAAATCCAGGATCTTGACTTCGCCCGCAGGCGTGATTTTGATGTTGTTGGACTTGAGGTCGCGGTGAATGATCCCCTGCTGGTGAATATGCGCGATCGCGCCGGTCACGCGCTGCAGGATGCCGAGAGCCTCGGTGATTTCGAGCGCCCCCTGGCGGCGGATGCGTTCCGCCAGGGATTCGCCAGCGATGTACTCCATCAGGATGCACGGCCGGCCTTGATACTCATAAAAGCCATAAAAAGCCGCGATGGCGGGATGTTGTAGGCTGGCCTGGATGCGAGCCTCGTTGTAGGAGCGTTCGAGGAGTGAGCGATCCTGCCCGGGGTCGCTGAGGATTTTGATGGCGACGACGCGGCCCAGCTTGGTATGCAGGGCGCGATAAACCTCCCCCATACCGCCCGCACCCAGGAACTCCACCAGGCGGTATTCTCCGATCGTCGCATTCAGCAAGGATGGCATGCTTGGCCATCGCACTTTCGCAGAAAACTATTTCGCCGGTTTAACTCCCATCAACTCCATGCCATAACGAATCGGGACGGCAAACGTGATGGCGGCATCGCCAATCGGTGTAATGCCATAGGTGAAGATACCGGTGACTCGTCCTTGATTGTCAAAGACCGGTCCACCGCTATTGCCGTGGCCCGTGGAGTTGATCGTCAACTGGTACACGTCTCCCATCGTGCTCATGGTGGCCTCGGTAAGCCCGGCCTGTCCACGGATGATCCGTCCGATGTTTCCTGCGCTGAGAGTCGGGTCCGGAATCACGGTGACCACGTTCTCCTGATTTAAAGGATCGGCCGATCGGGTGGTTCCAAAGACCTCAGGCGAGACGCCCGGGTATCCCATGGCCACCACTGGGTCGCCAACCTTGATAGTGTCGTAGTTGTCGTTCAATTCCGCCTTATGCAGCGACTGGGGAAGGTCCACTTTCATCATTGCCACATCGGCGCGATCGGAGATTCTTGCGGTCTTGGCTGGAACACGAATCCGGTTCTTGGCAAAGGTCACGTCCAGATAGTCATTGCGTCCTTCGAGTTGCTTGGCGATCATCCGGCCCTGGGTGAGGAAGCGCAAGGACTCTGGGCTGACAGCTCCTTCGAACACGAACTTCGCATTAGCGGGAACCCACCTCGGAAAACTCTGAGGGCCGATTACTTGTTGCGCCTTGACCTGCAATTTGTCATCAAAGGCGATGAGCAGTCCGGCCTGCTCCGGGGGCCAGGTGTAAAGGGAGAACCAGTTGGACGCGACGTGTCGGTTGGTAAGAAGGAAGCCGTCGGAACTGACCACAAATCCGCTGCCTGCCAGCTGCCCGCCGATCGCCTTGTTCTTCCCTTTGCCATCGTCGGTTGTCAGCAACGGTTCGATTCCGTTGTCCACCGCCGCAAAGACAGGGAGGTACTCCTGTGGGACCGGCGCCAGCCGCTCTTCCTTGCCATCCTTATCCTTCGTCCGGTTGGGAATGTAGAGCTGGTTAACCTGCCGTCCGCTGCTCGTGCTGACCAGCTTCCAGCCGGCTTCAATGTAGACTACGGAGTCCGTGTACAGCTGTGCAATCTGGTCCGGTGCCAACGCTGTCGACGTCGGGGGCGCAACGGGCCCAACCGGTGGTTTGCGCCATCGGAGCACCCCGGCGATGACCGCCACGCAGATCAACAGGAGGACAGCCCCTCCGGCCCAGAGGTTCCGGCGGCTCTCTTTCTTGGTATCCGCGATCATTCGCTCGACCGTGGCGCGTCCCACTCCCGCTGGTGCCCTCGGGGGTTCCACCACAGCGGGCACTGCGGATGGCGCTTCGCGCGTAGCCACGGGTTTTGTTACCAAACCGGCATCCGCCGCCAGCCGCGTCGGACGAGCCATCTCCTGAGGCCGGGGATCGAGATCAAACTCAAATTCCGGGCCGCCAGCTCCCAACTGCACCATATCTCCGGGCGCAAGGTGGACCGGCCCGAAGATCCTCTGCTTGTTGACAAACGTTCCGTTCCGGCTGCCAAGATCGCTGATCAGGAAGGAGCACTTTTCGCTGTCTTCGACGACGATCTTCGCGTGCCGGCGACTGACGAGGTCTTCCTGGTCGGGATCGTACTTGACGTCGCAGGAAGTATCCCGTCCAATGGTGAGTTCTTTGAGTAATTGCAGGGGGTATTCTTCCACTTGTGCGCCCTTGGAGGCGCTCTTCCGCTTTATCTCTACTCTCCGATCCATGCGATCCTCCTTGTGCTGCGGTCGTCTTGCTAGTGCGGAACCATGTCCCTTTCTCGCAAAGGTGCGCGCGCGCCGGATCGCTCAGCGAGAAAGGAGGACCGGCGACCCTCCGCCGCTACCGGGTGCCCATAGCTGCGAGCAGCCTGCCACTCGGATCTCAGCGGTTCTAGTCCGGGCATCGTTGCGGCCCGGAGAAGCTACTCGACCGATGCCGGGTTCCAGCTTGCCTGTCGTGTTTGCCAATCGGCCCCGGACCCGTGAGAGTTTGGCGCGACCGGAGGGGAGTGTCGCTGGGCTGGTACCGTCCGCCCATCCTGGTTCTATCAGCAGAGCCCCGGACGCCCTGAAAATCAGGCGGCCATCTGTGGCGAGTGCCGAAATTCCAGCGATCGATGACTGTCTTACACCCAGCCTCTATGCAGATCTCCCTGCGCTAAGCTGGGCGTGATAATCCACGGTAACTGTAGTCCCGCCCCCGCAACCTTCGCCGTGATGTCCGTCACGGCGAGTCGTGATTCTGGCCTCGCTCACATTGCGGCTCGAGACGGAACTGCTGAGCCTGGACGACAAGCCTGAAGTTTTGAACAGGATCATTCTGATCATCAAGACCAGAGAAAAAGGAGCGCTGATCCCTACAAATTGTTGGTGTTTTGTGAGGAATGGGGCATCGAGCGAATTAGTCCGAATCCTTCCGCGTAAGTTGTGAATCAAACCTGATCAATGAACTTGGGCAGGGGCGCGGGTTTCCGCATGTTCCCATGTCATGAGATAGGTGACCGCGATGGCAGTTATCAGAAGCGTCACTCCGTCGCGCCGTTCGACGAGTGCAGTGGGGTAACAGCTCTGTGGGGTCTGCTGATGAAGCTTCATGCTGATTGGCGGCACTAGCCCTTGGATTCCAAACACTTTGCTTCTGGCCTAAGGGGAGGATCATGGCGAAAAGAATGTTCCTGATGCTGGGTGTGATGGTGGTACTCGTCACGGCCTTGGGCTTCATCAAGTTCAAGCAGGTTGAGACGGCCGTGCATGCTTCGGCGTTCCAGCCACCTCCGGAAGCCGTCACGAGCGTGGTGGCGCAAAGGGAGCAGTGGCCGGCGACGATGGGAGTCATCGGCACCATGGAAGCCGTGCACGGCGTCACAGTCAGCGCGGACCTCCCCGGCATCGTCGAGCGAATCCTATTCGACTCGGGGCAGTCCGTACGTGCCGGAGACGTGCTGGTCGAACTCGACACGCGCCAGGAACGGGCCCAACTCGCTGCTCTTGAGGCGCAGCGCGATCTGGCGCGCGTGAACTACGGCCGGATGGAGCGACTGGTGAACGCCGGGGTCATCTCTCGGATGGACTACGACCAGGCCACGGCGCAGCAAAAGGCCACCGAAGCAAATGTGGCGGAGATTCGCGCCACGATTGAGCGAAAGACTATCCGCGCTCCGTTTTCAGGCATTCTCGGGATCCGCAAAGTCAATCTTGGGCAGTACCTTTCCGCGGGTAGCGCGGTAGTTCCGCTTCAGTCGCTCAACCCGATTTATGTGGACTTCGGCGTACCTCAGCAAGCGGCCCGACAGGTGCGAGTCGGCAGCAAGCTGCGCGTCACTTCGGAGGATCTCGCGGGCCCGATGTTCTCAGGCCGCATCACGGCTCTCGACTCGGTGGTGGACGAAACCACCCGGAATGTTCAGGTACAAGCCACCCTCGCCAATCCGGAAGGTAAATTACGTCCCGGTATGTTCGTTCAGGTGGATGTGGGCCTGGGCGGAAGCCGCACCGTGATTACGCTGCCGGCATCCGCCATCAGCTATGCGCCGTACGGCGACTCGGTCTTCATCATCACCGATCTGAAGGACCCGAAAGGCAAGACGTACCGCGGAGTACGTCAGCAGTTTGTGAAGGTCGAAGGTTCGCGTGGAGACCAGGTGGCGGTGATCTCTGGTGTGAACCCGGGCGATGAAGTGGTGACGTCGGGCGTGTTCAAGTTGCGCAACGGCGCCGCCGTCCAGGTCAACAACAAGGTCCAGCCCGGCAACAATCCGGCTCCCAAGCCCGAGGACAGCTAAATGAAGTTCACTGACCTCTTTATCAAGCGGCCGGTGCTTGCGATCGTCGTCAACCTGGTTATCCTGATCGCAGGCTTGCAGGCCATCCGCTCGCTGAGTGTGCGGCAATACCCGCGCAGCGACATCGCGGTGGTGCAGGTCTCGACCACGTACGTGGGCGCCAACGCGGATCTGGTGCGCGGATTTATCACTACTCCGCTGGAGCGCGTCATCGCGAGCGCCGACGGCATCGACTATATGGAGTCGTCGAGCGCCCAGGGCCTCAGCACGATCACCGTGCACCTGAAGCTCAACTACGATACCAACGCGGCGCTCACGCAAATTCAAGCGAAGGTGGCCCAGGTCCGCAATGATCTGCCCCCTGAAGCCGAGGCGCCGGTCATCGACCTGCAAACCGCGGACAACCAGTTTGCCGCGCTGTATCTGGGCTTCTCGTCCGCTGACCTCGATCAGAACCAGATTACGGATTATCTGACGCGTGTCGTGCAACCCAAGCTGAGTGCCGTCAGCGGAGTTCAGCGCGCCGATATCCTCGGTGACCGTACTTTCGCAATGCGGATTTGGCTCAAGCCCGAGAAGATGGCGGCGCTTGGCATATCGCCCTCCGCGGTTCACGACGCGTTGGCGAAAAACAATTACCTCTCAGCGCTCGGAAGCACCAAGGGATCGATGGTCTCGGTGAACCTGATCGCCAACACCAACCTGACCACGCCGGAGGAGTTCCGTCAGCTCGTCGTGAAGGAGGAAAAGGGGGTCGTCGTTCGCCTGGGAGAGATCGCGGACGTCGTACTCGGCGCGCAGAATTACGACTCGGAAGTCCGCTTCAATGGTGAAGGCGCGACCTTCATGGGAATCTGGGTCCTTCCGACCGCCAACTCGCTCGAAGTGATCAAGAACGTACGCGCGACGATCCCAGGCATTCAGGCCCAGCTACCGACGGGGATGAAGGTTGGCATTCCCTACGACTCGACTGCGTACATCCAGGACGCCATCAACGAGGTGCTCAGGACTCTCACCGAGACCCTGCTCATCGTGATCGTGGTCATTTTCTTATTCCTCGGCTCGTTCCGCTCGGTGTTGATCCCGGTCGTCGCTATCCCGATTTCCCTCGTCGGCGCCGTCTTCCTGATGCTCGCGGCCGGCTTCACCATCAACTTGTTGACCCTGCTCGCCATCGTGCTCTCGGTCGGCTTGGTCGTGGATGACGCCATCGTCATGGTGGAGAACGTCGAGCGGCACATTCACATGGGCACGGCTCCGCTACAGGCTGCACTCGATGCCGCCCGGGAGTTGGTGGGTCCGATCATCTCGATGACCATCACACTCGCCGCCGTCTATGCACCGATCGGCATTCAGGGAGGTTTAACCGGGGCATTGTTCCGCGAATTCGCGTTCACGCTCGCGGGGGCGGTCATCGTGTCCGGAATCGTCGCGCTGACGCTGTCTCCGATGATGGGATCGAAACTGTTGCGCGCGGGAGCCACTGAGCGTGGTTTCGCCGGCATGGTCAATCGCCACTTCGAGAGCGTTCGTCAGTTCTACACGCGCAACCTCGCAGGCACGTTGCGCTACCGGCCTGTGATTCTTACGTTATGGGCCGTTGTCGTTCTGCTGATGATTCCGTTCTACATGTTCTCGCAGCGGGAACTGGCGCCCGCAGAAGATCAGGGGGTGGTCTTCGGAGTTATCCAGGCTTCGCCCAACTCGACTATTGATCAGACGAACCTGTACACGAAGCAAGTGTACGACGTCTATCACTCTTTCCCGGAGAGCCAAAGCATCTTTCAGATCACGTCTCCGACGGGCGGATTCGGCGGCATGGTGACGAAACCGTGGAGCGAGCGGAAGAAGACTGCACAACAACTTCTGATGCAATCCACCGGGCCGCTTTCTAAGATCGCGGGCATCCGCGTGATTCCGTTGACCCCGCCTGCCTTGCCCGGCGGCGGAAATTTCCCGGTTGATTTCGTGATCGCCTCGCCAGCCGAGCCGCAACAACTGGTCGAATTTGCCAAACAACTGGTGGGGAAGGCCTTTGCCAGTGGTCTGTTCATCTACGCCGACTCCGACTTGAAGTTTGACCAGCCACAAGCCGAAGTTGTGTTCGATCGCGACAAGCTTCGCTCGCAGGGGGTTGACCTGAGCCAGGCCGGACAGGATCTTTCCACTCTGCTCGGCGGAAACTACGTCAACCGATTCAGTATCCAAGGCCGGAGTTACAAGGTCATTCCGCAGGTCAAGCGCGCGGAGCGCTTGACGCCGGAACAGCTGTCGCAGATCTATGTCACTGGATCGCAGAACAAGCTGGTGCCGCTGTCAACCTTCGCCACCCTGCGCACTACCACCGAACCGCGGGAACTCAAGAAATTTCAGCAGCTCAATGCGGTGCGCATCCAGGGCGTCATCCCTCCTGGCGTCCCGCTGGACAAGGCGCTTCGCATGCTGGAAGACGAGGCCAAGACGATCCTGCCACAGGGCTTCACGGTGGACTACGCGGGCGAATCGCGCCAGCTGCGGGTTGAGGGAAGCAAGTTTCTCGGCACCTTCTTGTTGTCGGGGATCCTGATCTACCTTGTCCTGGCCGCCCAGTTCGAGAGTTTCCGCGATCCATTTATCATCCTCGCAGGCTCGGTGCCCTTGGCAATTTCAGGGGCGTTGCTGTTCTCCTTCCTGGGGCTGACCACGCTCAACATCTACAGCCAGGTCGGGCTGATCACGCTGGTCGGTCTGGTGTCTAAGAACGGCATCCTTATTGTGGAGTTTGCCAACGAGCTGCAAGAGAAGGGTATCGACAAGTTGGCCGCGATTGTCGAGGCGGCTGGCACGCGGTTGCGCCCGATCCTGATGACGACCGCGGCCACCGTGATCGGTCACTTTCCGCTGGTGCTCGCGAAGGGCCCGGGGGCAGGAGCTCGCAATAGCATCGGCATCATGCTGGTCAGCGGCATGATCATCGGGACAGCATTTACGCTGTTTGTCGTGCCGTCCATCTACATGCTCGTGGCGAAAACGCGAGTGCGGGCTTCCGAAACGGAATTGGACTCGGGAGGTATGCTTCCACAACCGGCAGACGTTGCCGTGTGGCGAGAAACCGGCCTCCGGCATATCGGCTGATGGTTGGTCACAACGGCACGCTTTCTCATTAGAGACCGGTGGTCTGATACTGCAGAATTGCCCGAGCGAGCCGGTACTCATAACCCGCCTGCGATTGACTGATCTCCGCCTGGGTTTGCTGGAGTTGGGCCTGACTGAGTTCCACAATCGAGCTGAGGCCGAGCTTATAGCGCGTTTGGGCCAAGTCCAAGGCCAGGTTTGCCTGCTTGAGAAGTTGATTGGTTACATCGAGGCGATCGTAGGCGGTATTGGCATTGAGCCAACTGGTACGGACGTCTCTTGCAATCGTGTTGCGCACGTCCACGAGCCGCTGCTCCACAACTTGCGCCCTCAGGTCGGCTTCCTTGGCGCGCGCGGAGAACAGAAATCCGTTGAAGACAGGGATTTCCATGTTGACCCCGACGGCGCCGTACCAGGGCGAGAGGTGATAGTCCCGCACGGGTGTGCCGCCGGCAGCACCCAAGGCGGCGATCGTGGGAAACAGGGAATCTCGCTCCGCGGTCTTCAATTTCTCTGCCGATTGATATTGGAAATTGATCGCCTGCAGCTCCGGGCGGGAGTTCACAGCTTGCGCAATCAGTTCGTCAACATTGGCGGGCGGAGCACTGGCCACGGCAGGGTCGTCGACTACGTCGAACTCCTGCGGAGTAACGTAGCCTAAGAGCGCGGCGAGAGTCGCCTGGGCGCCCTTCTCGTTGTTTTGCGCATCCAGCAGGAGCAGCTTGGCTTGCGCCAGGTTGACCTGCGCAAAACTGAGGTCGAGATCGGACTTTAACGCGCTCTTCGCCAGGGCCTGTACCTGGTCAACCACCACTTGGCGGTTGGCGACGGTCTCGTTCGCCACCTGCAACACGGCTTGCGCCTGAAGCACGCCATAGAAAGCTTGATCGACGGCCAGCAGCACTTGCTCCCGCGTGGCAAGAGCGTTCTGGTCCTGGGCTTTGGCGGAGAAGCGTGCGCTGGCCACTAGATTTTTCGTGCGTCCGAAATCGGTAACCAACTGACTGACCGCTGCCCCTCCGGCCGCGCGCTCAAAAATGATCGGGTTGTTTAAACCTCCGGACGTAATCCGGCTGTCGGTCTGCGAGTCGACCGCGGTCAAATTTGCCACGGCAGTGGGCCAGTAACTGGAGCGGACTTCGCGAACGACCTGCTGTGCCGCCAGAGCCTGCAAGCGCGCGCCGGTGATTTGCGGATTGTTCCTGATCACCAACGTCTCCGCCTGCTTCCGAGTCAGGCGAACTCTGGGCAGCACCACCGGAGCATTCTGGTTTGGAAGAGGTGGCGGGGTCTGGCGAGCCATGATCTGCGTTTCCGCCTGGGATGCTGGCGGCCCAGGCGGGGCGTCCGGCAGACTGTGAACCGGGTTTGATTGGCCCAGGCAAAGAGTTCCCAGCAGCACCAGGCCGGAGCTAAGAACGAGCCTCTGAATCATGCCGCCACCTCAGGAGCGGAAGTTTCCTCTTTGCCGTGAATCCACAAATAGGCTGCCGGCACGAGATAGACAGTCACCACCACCGAAACCAGTAAACCTCCAATGATGGAGCGGGCCAGGGGCGCGTACGCCTCGGCGCCGGTTCCCAGTTTCATCGCCATGGGAATCAAGCCGAGCAGCGTCGCCAGCGAAGTCATCAGCACGGGCCGCAGGCGCAGCCGCGATGCCACGGCCGTTGCTTCGCGCAGCGGAGTCCCTTGTGACCTTAGCTGCCGAGTGAACTCCACGATCAGAATGCTGTTCGAAACCACGATCCCAACCATCATCACGATTCCCATCAGCGACATGATGTTCAGCGTCGTTCCGGTCGCCAGCAGGAACAGCAACACGCCTGCCAGTCCCGGCGGAATGGCGAGGAGGATAATGAACGGGTCGACAAACGAAGCGAACTGCGCCACCAGGATCAGGTACACCAGAACCACCGAGAGGATCAGGCCGATGCCGAAGCTCTTGAAGGACGAGCGCATGCCCTGCACTGAGCCGCGAAGAACCACGTGAACCCCTGCCGGAAGGTTCGTTTGCTTGACCACCCGGTCGATGGCCGTGGTCAGGTCCCCCAAGTCTTCTTTCGCCGGGGCCACGTAGACATCCACCACGCGGCGGAGCTGGTAGTGATCCACCTCGGTGGGGGACTCGACCGCCTTAATATCGGCGACGCTGTCGAGTTGCGTTGGGTGCTGGCCATTGGAGGCGCGGATGGGGATTTGTTTTAGATCGTTCAGAGTGTGGACCTCGTCTTCCGGATACTGCACCGTCAGCATGTAGTCGTTGCCCGACTTCGGATCGACCCAGTAGCTCGGAGCAATCATCTGGTTGGAAGTTAGAGCGGTAATCACGTTATCAACCACTTCCTTTTGATTGAGGCCGACCAAACTGGCGCGCTCGCGGTCGATGTTGAGGCGGAGCGCCGGATAGTCGATATCCTGCGGGATGAGGACGTCGCTGACTCCCTGCAAGCGGCGAATGCGATTACCGATCTGCGCGGCGACCGCATACGTCTTGTCCAGATTCATGCCGCTCACTTGCACGTCAATCGGCGCGGGGAGACCCAGGTTCAACACGGAATCCACCAGGCCGCCGGACTGAAAATAGGCGTTGAGTTGTGGCAGATCCTCGCGCAGCGCCAGCCGCACGCGATTCATGTACTCGTAGCTGCCCACTTTGTGGTTCTCCTTCAGGCTGACTTGCACGAACGCCGTGTGCTGCCCGGAATTGGGTGTATAGATCGCCGAGAACCCCGGCGTCACACCGAGGTTCGAGACAATCATGCCCAGTTCGTTCGACGGAACGGTGCGGCGGATCAGGTTCTCGACTTGCTCGATATAGTTCTGCGTAAGTTCCAGCCGCGTGCCCGATGGAGCTTTCAGATTGATCACAAACTGGCCAGGATCCGTGCGGGGGAAGTAAGCCACGCCCAGCAGTGGGTAGAGCGAGAGACACAGGAGCGAAACTCCAACCAGGCCGATGGTGGTGGCAACGGGACGGAGCAGAGCGCGCCCGAGGGTATGGTCGTAATTCTTGACCAGCTTTTCAAAATACTGGTTGAAGGCCCCCGTGACTCTGCCAAAGCGCGAGTCGGATACCACGTGCTCGTGGACCAAGTGTCCCCCCTTGATCCATTTGGCGCAGAACAGCGGCACCACCGTCATCGCAACCAGATACGAAGCGGCCAGCGAGAGGACTACCGCCAGAGACAGCGCCGAGAACAGGAAACGACTGACGCCGGTCAGGAAGACCACCGGGAAGAAGACGATCGCGGTGGTGAGCGTCGCCGCCAGGACGGCGAGAGAGACTTCCTGCCCTCCCTTCTCGGCAGCGACCGCGGGTGACTCGCCCATTTCCAAATGGCGAAAAATGTTTTCCAGGACCACGACCGAGTTATCGATCAATCGCGAGAATGCCAGCGCCAGCCCGCCGAGCACCATGGTGTTGACCGTGCCTCCACCCGCGCTGATCGCCATGAATGCCGCCAGGGCCGAGAGCGGAATCGACAGAAACACCGCCAGAGTGGCCCGCATGCTCCCGAGGAACAGCAGGATCATCAAGCCCGTCAAAATCAACCCGATCCCACCTTCGTGCAGGAGGTTCTCGATGGCGCTTTTCACGAAGATGGATTGATCGAACACCACCTTGGCCACGAGCTGCTTCGGCACATCGGTCAGGTCCGCAACCGCCTGCTTGATTCCGTTCACAACGGCGATGGTGTTGGTATCTCCGCCCTGTTTCAGGATGGGGAGGTACACCGAGTCCTGGCCGTCGACGCGCACCACGTTGGTCTGGATTTCATGCGCATCCATGGCTTTGCCGACATCCTGGACCAGGACCGATGCGCCATTCACCGTCTTCAGGGGAAGGCGGTTGATTTCGCCGGTCGTGGGCAGCTGGCTGTTGGTGTAGAGGTTGTAGTCAATCGGCCCGATGCGGACGTCGCCCGCGGGCAAAATCAGATTGCTGTCATTCACGGTGCGGACCACGTCCATGACGCTGAGCTGGTGCGCGTCCAGCTTGAGCGGATCCACGTACACCATGATCTGCCGGTAGCGGCCGCCGAAGGGCTGGGGAACCGAGGCTCCCGGAACGTTGGCGACCTGGTTGCGGACATCGTATTGTCCGAGGTCGCGCAGCTTCGTCTCGTTCAAACCTTCGCCCTTCAGGGTAATCAGGCACACCGGCAAGCTGGAGGCGTCGAACTTGAGCACGACCGGCGGAAGGGTTCCCGGTGGCAGCTTGCGTAGATCGGCCATGGCGAGATTGGAAACTTCACTGAGGTCGGCGTCCGCGTCCGTGCCCGCCTGAAAATAGATTTTGATCAAGCTGACGCCGGGGAGCGAGCGCGATTCAATGTGATCGATGTTGCTGCCGAGCGTGAAAAAGCGTTCAAACCGGCCGGTGATGTCGGTTTCGATCTGCTCGGGTGGCATGCCCGAGTAAAAGGTCGCGACCACGACCACGGGAATGTTGATCGGAGGAAACAGGTCAACGGGCATTCGCACCAAAATGACTCCGCCGACAATCGCGATGATGAGGCATGCAACGATGATGAAGTAGGGATAGCGGATGGCGAAGCCGGACATCAGAATTGGCCCTCCGCTCCAAGTTCGTTCTGAGCCACGAGTTTGGACCGCACGTGCTGACCCGCCTGCACGGCATTCAGGTTGCCGACAATGACCTGGTCGCCGTCGCTGAGACCGGAGAGCACCTCAATGCGCGCTTCGCTATCGACTCCCAGCGTGATGACACGTTGCCCGACGGCGCCGGACTTGTCCACGACGAAAACGCTGCCGTTCGTGCCATTGCGTTTCACAGCTTGAACCGGCACGGTCAGAACGCTGTCTTTCTGATGCAGCACCAGGGTCGTTTCGGCGTACATGCCCTCGACCAGCGTGCCATCGGGATTCTCCACGTCGATCTCGGTATGCATGGTGCGTGTCTCTTCGTTGAGAGCGTCGGCAAAGCGCGCAACCTTACCCTTGATGGTGCGGCCTAAGGCTGGCACGACCACGTCGATGGCTTGGCCGAGGCGCAGATCGGGAACGGCAGACTCGGGCACCGGGACTACCAGACGGAGCCGGGACCATTCCGCCAGTCGTACGACCGGCATGGATTGCGTATCCGATGCGGTGCCGGCCTGGATGAGCGCGCCGGTGTCGGCGTAGCGCTTGGTGACAACCCCGCCGAAGGGAGCGGTAATGCGGGAGTAAGCTTCGAGCGAGGCATATCGATCCAGGTTGGCCCGGGCCACCGAAAGCTGGCTTTGGGCTTCCGCGAGCGCGGCGCGGGCGCTGCCGACTTGAGCTTCGGCTTCCTGATCGTGGGCAAGGGAGTCGTCGAGTTCCTGTTCGGCAATCAATTCGGGACGAGCCTCGGACGCCTGCTTCAGCCGGGCATAAGCGGCGTGAGAGGCGGTGTGCGCCGATTCGGCTCGTTGGACATCATGTTCCGCCCGACGGATCGCATCCTCACTGCGCCGAGTGTCGGCCTGCCCTCCTGCCACTTGCGCGCTGAGTTCCGGAACCTCGAGGATGGCGAGGTTCTGCCCTTCTTTCACTTTGTCGCCCACGTCGACATAAATGCGCCGGATATAACCGGCGACCTTGGCGTGGACGTCGACTTCCTGATAAGGCCGGAACGCGCCGGACAGTGTGATGGAACTGCGGATCGGCCCGCGCGTAGCCAGCGCCACTGCGACCGTGGGAATGGTCGAGGGGTCTTCTCCCCTGGCCTGCGCCCTGTTACCGGGAAACTCGAAGATGACCCAGCCAACCATCGCCACAACCGCCAGAGAGATACCGATGTAACTTCGCTTCAGTCGCATTGAGTAGTTCCCATCCAGTTCTGAAAAACCCCTCGCCCCCAATGGCAAAAGGAGAAATTCTGGGGGCGAGGGTTCATCGCCCGTGATTCGGAGACCTGTCTTCACTGGGCGCGAACTCGATCACGCCGCGCTTGAAGCTCGCGCTCAAGCGGAGTTGCCTCGGTCAATGACTAAGGCTGAGTTCAAAAAGCAGCGATTGGCTGCAAGGGAGGAAAATCAGCAGGAAGGAGGAGGCCGGTTATAAAGCCAGCTCTCGGAACTAAGATGCGTAGGTGGAACCACGACCGACACCACAGCGACGGGAGACCGCGGTGGTTGAAACAGGATGAAACTGGAAGTTGGAGCCGTCCACTGGAGTCCGTTGCTCAGAAGGTGCTGCCTCTTCACATCCGGAGACTGAGATTCTGCGGTTGTGACCTTCTGGACTGCTGGACCCGGCGCTACGAAACGAGTCGCAAGGCTTACCGCGAGGGAGCAGATGGCGAGAAGAACAACTGCGATCCGGCACCCAGACGCGATGCTTGAGCGAACGCGAGAATGTTCTAGCCTAGCCATTTGAAATCAATGCAGTGAATCGAAACCGCGCTCATTATACATGAGCACCACAGGACAGCCAGATCACGCAAGTCACCGCTATCTTCGTGTAGTTCGACGCTTGGAGGAGCGGGATAGGTTGCACCCCGGAGCTCCGCAATTACGGCGTAACAGCTTTTGCGGAAGGGCGAATCGCTCCCATGCCAGGGCTTGTGCACAGGAGCGATCGTGCCGTTCCAACTTCGAAAACAAGCCCTCGCCCCCAATGGCAACAGGAGAAATGCTGGGGGCGAGGGTCCGCACACGCTACGGCAAGTAATAACGGAAAGACGTAAAGACCATGTTGTCGATCCCGTGGGGCGCGACGAAGGTGTCGGCGGTAAGGCCGGTGCCCGTCCATGAACCACGGCTGATGTAGGAATACTGCGGACCGATCTGCAGTTTTCCCTTAGGACCGTTGTACAAGCGCAGCCAGAACCCAAACGAGCCCTCGATGAGCCTTTGGGTATCGGCATTGCAGTTCGCCAGCCCTCCAAACCCGAAGCCGTTGCCCGAGGAGGGCGCGGTTTCGGTGTAGCAACCGCTGTCGACGAAGGCCTGTGCTCCGTACCCCACCGTCTTGCCGGAGACGGAGTCAACTTGAGAGCGCCGCCCTATGTATTCCTCTCCGCCATTGAGGTATATGTCCCACCTGGGGGTGTGCCACTCCAGCGTGGCCAGACCTTGATAGCTCCGCAGCAGTGCCAACGTGCCATCGGGGTTCACGGTTGCATCGGGCAGACCCGACGTGCCGTACCGGCCTACACCGTTCCCATAGAGCGCGTGCAGCCCGACATCCAGATGCTTGAAGAAAGTGACACGGGCGTTTCCTCCTACGCCACCACCATTCTTCGAGGCGTTGTAGGCTCCGGTCGTGGCGGTGCCGCCCGCGCACAGGCTGGACTCGGCAGGCGGTTCTACGCAGGGGTAAACACGGTCGCGGAATCGGCTCAGGATACCGAAGATTTCGTAGTGGCCGAAACCCGGCTCAAACGCCGCCTTGACGATAACGTCGGGTGTCGCGTTGAACGAATAGTTCGCGGTCGCGTTATACAGTCCGCCACCATTGCCGGCGCTGCCGAAAGCGAAGTTCGAGGCATTGCCGCGGGCCGCGAACGTAGTCTGAGGATTCTCGAGTGACGCGGCCAGCCAGACATGATTGTTGAAGTTTTTGGCCACGCGGAAACCGTACTGCCGCGCCCAACTGAAACCGACCGTGTACTGCGGATCGATGGTCATGGGCAGAGCTTCGCTGCGGTTGTCGACCCCCTTCTTGGTCTCTGTCACCAGGCTCCACATTTGACCGCCTGTGAAGCTCCAGCCATTGCTCAGGGCAGCCTGACCCCAAGCCTGCCTTTGGCGCAGCGTGTAGCTGTTGCTCTGGTTGTTGTTGGAAGTTACGCCCGCGGAAAGAAAGTCAGCTTCCACATAACCGGTGACCTTGGTGTTGTTGAACTTGCCCTCAGCCAGCATCGAGACGCGCGACTGGCGGCCGGACCCGAAGAATTCAGAAATCGTGTTTTGACCGCTACCCGGCATATTCAAGCCGTTGAACGGAGTGTTGATATCCGCCCCCAGAGCGCGATTGCGGTAGACCGATTCTGCCGCCAGGAATCCGCCGGGCGTAACCGTGATTCCCTTGAAGTGGAGGGCGAGCGGGCTCTCCATCGCTTTCATGTTCTTCTGCGCTTCCTGCAGGGTCAACGCTGCGCTCGTGGCGCCTGTCTTCAAGTCTGTGACATCACCCTTGAGCGCGGTGACCGTTTGCCCTTGCTCCGCCGTTTGAGCGGCCACAGCGTCCACCTTGGTCTGCGCCTGCGCAGCCACCGTTTGGTTCTGATCCAGCCGCTGTTCGAGTTGCTGAATTTTTTGATCGCGGTTTTGAACCAGATCAGTCAACTGCTTGATCTGCTGCTGCTGCGCGTCGATCGCCTGCTTCATCTCACTGAGTTGCTCCGAAATAGCCGGCCCAGATGTCTTGGCAACCGTTTTCTTTCGCGCGCTCTTCGCCGTTGTTGCAGTACCCGCACCTTGCTGGGCCTGCGCCGCGATCACGCTCCCCACGAGCGCCATCGACAGCACCACAGCCATCATTCGTTTCATTGTTTTCATCTCCTGAGAAATAAACGTTTTAGAGAGCAGACAAAACCGTGTAGGAAACTCTTTCTGGTCGCAGTTCATGGTTGGCGAACTGTCAGCCTAGCCCGCTGTTTGTTAATAATTGATGACAGTTTGTTGAATATTCCGTGAATCGAACCGGACGCCGCTGCTGGGCTGCCATCGGTCAGCAAACCATGCAAGCGCAGCGGTCTGTTGCTACTGTGCGGGAACCTCTTGGGAGACGCTTCGAGGAGGCGGGATTCTGACCGGCGAAGAACTAGTCATGGTGCTTTACGTTCTAGTCTGGGGGCTCTCGATGAGGCTCTTTCCGCGCACGCCCCTTCGATGCGGGCCGCCTTAAACAGAGCCGCCGCTGTCTGCTCAGGCAGCGAATTGTTTTTCCGGTCACAATCCAACGTGAAACCTAGCGTTTTGCGATTTCGCAGGATCCACGCTCAACGTGCTTACTGACGATCGGCAATTCGAGTTCTTTCTGGTTCGGCACGTTCACATACATCACACTTCGGGTCAGCCGGAGTTGAATCTTTTGATTGGGGCTGAACACGGACGGCACGAAGTCATACCACGATTGGTAGCGCGCCACGTAGGTGCCGCAATTCACGTGCACGGCCACGTCATAGGCGTACGTTTCGGGATCCGCTAACGGGGCGTCGCTGGGGTTTTGTCCCGAGGCATTTTCATGGCGCTCATGCTGGTCGACGCGCACGACCGTTCCTTCGACGTACTGCTTGGTCTTTGACTCTTTGGCAAACGCACACACAACGGACAAGAGACTGGCCAGAATGGCGGATACAATAACGATCTTTTTCATGGGTCCTCCCAGGGAAAATTCCCAATCAGCTTCCCAGGGCCGCCATAACCGTCGACTTCCAGAAAAAACCTGAAGAAGCCTAGCGAGCAACTCAGAAGCGATGGGTTGATTTGGTCGTCAGCTACAGGAAGGAAGTCGAGGGCGGAGGACGGTTGTAAAGAGACTCCGTGAGTTGGACCGTGCGGATCTGCTCTTCGATCGGCGGAGCGTGTGGCGCCACCACCGGAAGCAGGATCGCGCTCCAGTTCGAGACCGGGCTCGTCAGCACAAAGGCATCTGCGTCAAGATGCTGTCGCAGGGCATGCGAGGGGTCCGCCTGGGCGACAGGATGGTCGAAATAGACGCCGTGGAATGTGCGGGTTGCGAGGCTGACGGAGATTGCAAGGAGGGCGAGCAAGACCACAACATGCCGGCCCGAAAACCGCTTGTTTTCGCCACGAATCAGATCGGATCTCCGCCCCATCTCTGCTCAGTATGCTAACCGAGACTGACAGAAAGTCAACCGCTCCGTCGTTACGCAGGTGAATCGGTCAATCGAAAGGCCGATACCTGATTACCGAGCGGGCGCGCCCAGGGTAATGAGATCTCTTCTGATGATTGCAGGCGGGTACGAACCCGCACCGCGCGGCCGGCGCTATGAGATGGACCGTTACCCGGAACCTGTGCGCGCTACCGCTCTCCTCTTCAATGTTAGACGCGCAAAATCATGACCTCGGTGGTCTGCGCGGTGGGAGCCGATGCTGTGAGGTCGAGCACGGGCCAACTTCTGCGTGCTACATTTGGGGAAATGCGTTCCGAAGTCGATCAGGCTCTTTTGTTGTTGAAGCGCGGGGACAGCGCCGCGCTGGAGGAAGCCGTCGCGCTCCTGCAACGCTCCGTGTTTGCCTTCAGCATGAGGGTCTGCGGACAACGCCAGGACGCCGAAGACACCATGCAGGAAGTGCTGGTGAAGTCGTTGCCCTACCTGCCCAAGTTCGACAATGCCAAAGCGCTGGCCGTGTGGCTGTACAAGGTAGCGAAGAACCGCTGCCTGATGAGCCGCCGCAAAAGCAAGTTTGCGCCGGACCACGAACTCTCGCTCGAAGAGTTAATGCCCGACAGAAAAGACCTGGAGAAGCTCGACAGCAGTGAGGCGGTGAATCCGGAAGACTCCGCCATCCGCGGCCAGCAAAGGGAGCGATTGCGAAGCGTCATTCGCACCCTGCCGCCGCAATACCGCATCGTCCTGGTGCTGCGTGACATGGAAGGCCTGACGGACGAAGAAGTGGCGGAAATCACTGGCCTGCGTCCGGGCACCGTTCGGGTCCGACTGCACCACTGTCAGATTACCTGGATGGGCAATTGGACGACTTTTCCTGTGAAGAACTGCAGACGCACCTGAACGACTGCCAACCTTGCCTGAAATTCCTCCGCAGCCTGGAAACCAGCATTCAGAAGTGCCGCCAGTCGCCCGCGGAGTGTCCGGATCGTGCCAAAGAGGGGGTGCTGCGCAAGCGGCTACTGGCTGCATATAGCCGGGCGCTGGCTGGCGCTGGTAGCGGATGAGAAGGCGTCTCGCAAATGGCTGGCTAGGGCCGCTAGTGTAATGGCGCCGTTCGGACGAGGATCAATTCGCTTATGTCATTACCGCGAACAGGGGTGTTATTGTTACTGGTTCTATCTCTCAGCTGTCCTGCACAGGTTGAACTGTCGGGCTGTCGTTCGTACGAACCTGCCGTTGTAGCCCTGCACGGCACACTGGTCCGCAAGACTTTCGCGGGACCGCCCAACTATCGCGATATTCGCAAGGGCGACAAGGCTGAAACGTATTGGTTGCTAAATCTGGACTCGCCGATTTGCCTGAATGAGGACAAAGCTGAACCTGATCTCAACCCGGCCCAGAAGAACGTGCGCAGAGTCCAACTGGTGCTCGACCAAGAGGCCTACGAGCACTTTAAGGCGATGTTGGGCAAAAGAGTTGTTGCAACAGGTTCGCTGTTCGGAGCACATACGGGACATCACCACACACCGGTCTTGCTGAGAGTCAGCAGTCTCGAACAACCGCACTGGAATTAGACATGGGTGACTAGTGGGAACAGGCAATTTCACGACCTATTTTGGGTGCACTCTACCGAGGATTGTCAGGGGAATCTGGCCCGGTTTCCTATGAAAACATAGTAGAACAACCTCATTTCGATTCCCCGATTTTCTCTGTAACAAATCCCCCTCTCCTGCATTTATCCGTATGGATCCCGCATAGGGATTCCGCAGGGGGATCGGATGATTTCCGCCAAAGTTGAACTCACGCAAGCACTGAACCAGCAGAGACAGTTTGTTGCCCGGACCGGCAGCGAGCACCACCTGATCCTGGACGATGCCGCCGGAGGCACGGGGCCCAAGCCTATCGAGCTGGTGGCCGTGGCGCTGGCGGGCTGCACTGCGTTCGATGTAATCACCGTTCTGCGCCAGAAGTACCATCAGAAGATCACCGGGTACGAAGTGCGGGTCGAGGCCGATCAGGCCGAGCGCCCACCGCAGGTGTTCACCGCCGTCCGCATCCATCACGTTGTCACCGGCGTGGATGTGGACGCGCCCGCGTTGGAAGAAGCCATCCGGCTGTCTGAAGAAAAGTACTGCTCGGTCGGCGCCATGGTGCAGAAGACCGCCAGCCTGCACACGACCTATGAAATCGTGGCCGAGAAGACGGAATGGATGAGAGCCGCACAACCGGCGTCTCGATCTTGATTCATCCAGTGGAGGAACGGGCGCCTCGCCCGTTCAGCCGCGGGGGACGCCCGGCTCTCCATCACATAGTTGGCTCGATATTATCGGGAGAAGCAGGATGCAGGTGATGTCAAGAAATGTTTTGCGGTTTAGCGGCGTGGGCTGGGTTCTAGGCATGACCGCGATCTGTTTGTTGCTGACGCAATCCATGCTCGCCCAGGCGCCCTCTGAACTCTCCCCGCTTTCCGTGTCGCAAGCGGTGAATATCGCGTTGGAGAAAAATCCCCTGAAAAAAGCCGCTCTGGCCGACACTCGGGCAGCCTCGGCGGGCGTCCTCGAAGCGCGCTCGTTCCTGATGCCGCACCTCACGTTCTCTGAGACGGCCACCCGCGGGAATGATCCGGTATACGTGTTTGGCAGCAAGCTGCGGCAGCAGCGCTTCGCCGCCGACGATTTCACCCTCAACCGGCTGAACACTCCGCTGCCGTACGGGAATTTCTCTACTCGCTTTGGTGGAACCTGGAACCTGTTCGATTCGTTCGCGAGTTGGCACGGTATCAGGCGAGCCCAGGACATGAATGCCGCCGCCGCCCACCAACTTGACCGCACCAGTCAGGAGATCGTGTTTCGCGTCGTGCAGGCCTATTACGGCGCGCTCCTGGCGGGCAAGCAGGTGGAGGCCGCCGACCAGGCGGAAAAGACCGCCAAGTCCATCCTAGACCGTAGCCAGGGACGGTTTGACAGCGGCGTTGCCGTGGAGTCTGATCTGCTCAGCGCCAAGGTTCGTCTGGCAGCCCGAGAGCAGGAACTGATTCGGGCCAGAAATAATCTCGCGTTAGCTCTCGCGCAACTGAACACCGCGATGGGCATGCCCGCCGATTCGCCGTACCAACCCGTAGCGCCCGCGGTCGACCGGGACCTTCCGGCGCCCGCACTTGCCGAGATGGAGCAAAAGGCACTCGCGAATCGTCCGGACTTGAAGCGGATCGATGCCCAGCAGGCCGCTCAGCAGCAGAGTGTGTCGATCGCCAAGTCCTCCTTTGGTCCGCGCCTGAACGCGTTCGCGGGCTGGGAAATGGACAACCCAACCTTCGTCGCTGGCGGTGGCGGCAACAACTGGCTGGGCGGGGTCGAACTCCAGTTCGACATTTTTCAGGGCGGCGCGAAACGGGCGGCGCTTTCCCGCGAACGCGCCCTGGCAGATAAGGTAGCGGCGATGAAGCAGGTGGCCAGCGACGGTGTCCGCCTGGAAGTGCGCCAGGCATATTACGACCAGGATTCGAATCGCCAGCAGGTGAGCGTGGCGCGCGCGTCAATCGCCCAGGCGAAAGAGAGTTTGCGCATCAACCAGGACCGCTACGACGGTGGCCTGATTACGCTGAAGAAGCGGCGCATCGCAGTCAAGCCGACTACTGGTCGGCCCTCTATCAGTTCTATGTGAGCTACGCCAATCTGGAATTGGCCAGCGGAACCCTGACTTCGCAATCACTAGTGGTGATGCCATGAACCTGACGACCAAAACACAACGAAACGACGGGAGGCCACTTCCGGTGATCAGACAATTACTCCTGGTTCCGATTCTGTTGGCGCTCGCGGCATTCATCGGATGCTCGAGCGAGCGCGAGACCGCGAGCGCTGCGCCCGAAACCGTGAGCAACCTTTCCTTGTTCACGGTGTACGCGACCAATGTTCCCGACTTGGCAGAGGAAGTGGGAACGGTGCGCGCTGTCCAAACCAGCCAACTGGCCAGCCAGATGATGGGCAACATCGTCGAAATCCGCGTCCACGAGGGAGACCGCGTCCGGCGCGGACAAGTGCTGGCCGTGATCGACGAGGCCCAGCCGCGTGCCAGTGTCGACCGCGCTACCGCCGCCGAGTTGGCCTCCGGGCAGGAGATATCGGCTGCCGATTCCGATTTTGCGCTGGCCGAGTCGACCTTCAAGCGCTACCAAACTTTGTACGACAGAAAATCCGTGAGCCCGCAGGAATTCGACGAAGTCAAAGCCCGCTATCAGGCGACGCAGGCGCGGCGCGATATGGCCCACGCCGGGCAAGCCCAGGCCAAGGCGGCCCTTCAACAAGCGCATACCGCGCTCTCTTACACCCGCGTGCTTGCCCCATTCGATGGTGTGGTGACGGAGAAGAAAGCGGATGTCGGCACCCTGGCCAGTCCCGGCATGCCACTGTTCACGGTGGAAGACGTGCGCCGCTATCGCCTCGAAGCCGCCGTGAACGAGACTGATCTCCGCTATGTGCGCGCCGGCCAGCAGGTGCCAATTCTCATCGATGCCCTGGGCGACAAGGAACTCAAAGGCAAAGTTGCGGAGATTGTTCCCGCTGCCGATCCAGACAGCCGTACCTTTCTCGTAAAACTTGATCTGCCCGCCGACCCGGCTTTGCGTTCGGGACTCTTCGGCCGGGCTCACTTTACGCGCGGCGAACGAACGTCGATCCTCATTCCACGCTCCGCCGTGGTGGAGCGCGGGCAACTGCAAGGCGTCTACATACTGGATCAGAAGAAGATTGCGAATCTGCGCTACCTCACGCTCGGCAAAACCTCGGGACAGCAGGTCGAAGTGCTGGCGGGTCTGCAGGACGGCGAGAGCGTGATTGCTGAACCAGGCAGCCGGGAACTCGGCGGCAAGAAGATCGAATCGCGTTAGCAGGCCACGGGAAATCTCGGTCTGGAGCTTGATTTTGGGTGGCGCAGCGCTTCAGCGCTGCGGTAACTGAATTGTTTTGAATGCGGCTTCAGCCGCTGAGGTCGCACTTTCCGCACCCAAGCTGGTCTTTCAGCGATCTGCTAGGGAGTCGGACTAGAGAACTTAAAGATGAGCGCCGCCAATCACAACACGGAACATTCCCCGGACCAGCACCCGGCTCTTCGCCTGGCCGGACGGATCGCCCACGCCTTCATCGATTCCAAGCTGACTCCGCTGGTGATCGTAGCCGCGCTGTTGTTGGGCGCATTCGCGATCCTCCAGACTCCCCGCGAAGAGGAACCGCAGATCGTGGTTCCAATGCTCGACGTGTTTGTGCAGATGCCGGGAGCGTCGTCCCAGGAAGTGGCGCAGCGCGTCAGCCTGCCGATGGAGAGGTTGCTCCGCGAAGTCCCGGGCGTTGAGTACATTTACTCCATCAGTCATCCCGGTATGAGCATGCTGATCGTGCGCTTCTACGTGGGCACCAAAGAAGAAGACGCGATCATCAAGACCTATAACAAGCTCTATTCCAATTTCGATCGTATCCCGCCGGGCGTGTCGCAGCCGCTGATCAAGGCCCGCTCCATTGATGATGTTCCGATCCTGGCGCTCACGCTGTGGGGGAAGGACTACGATTCCTATCGCCTGCGGCGGATCGCAGGAGAGCTGGAAAACTCTCTCAAACAACTCGACGACGTCTCTGAAACCACGATCATTGGCGGCCAGCCTCGCCAGGTTCGCGTGGTGCTGGATTCGCAGCGTCTCGCCGCCTACGGCCTTACGCCGGGGGCGGTCGTGGGCCAGCTGCAAGGCGCGAACAGCCGCGGGCAGGCCGGCAGTTTCGCGCGCGACAACCGCGAATTTCAGGTGGAAGCCGGCATGTTCTTCACCCGCGCCGATGACCTGCGCCAAGTCGTAGTCGGTGTTCACGCCGGGCGCCCTGTCTATCTGCGCGATGTGGTGGAAAAGATCGACGATGGTCCGGCCGAACCCGCCAATTATGTGCTCTTTGCCAGCGCGAAGGGCGCTGCTGGAACGGCCACAGCGGGTTCCGAATATCCCGCAGTGACCATCACCCTCGCCAAGCGCAAGGGTACAAATGCGAGCATCATCGCCGATCGAGTGCTGGAAAAAGTCAGCGCCCAGCGTGGTTACATGCTGCCCGAGAATCTGAACATCACGGTCACACGCAACTATGGCGAAACCGCGAAGGACAAGTCCAACGAACTGCTCAAGCACCTGCTGATCGCGACCCTGTCCGTCACGCTGCTGATCGCGCTGGCGTTGGGCTGGCGCGAGTCGGGCGTTGTCCTGCTGGCGGTGCCAGTGACCCTGGCGTTCACGCTGGCGATCTTCTACTTCTTCGGCTACACCCTGAACCGCGTCACCTTATTCGCTCTGATCTTCTCCATCGGCATCCTCGTCGATGACGCCATTGTGGTCGTCGAAAACATTGTTCGTCACTTCCGCCTGCCTGGGAGTCGTGGACGCTCCCTGGTGGACGTGGCGGTGGAAGCCGTCGACGAAGTCGGCAATCCCACGATTCTCGCGACCTTCGCGGTGATTGCCGCCATCCTGCCGATGGCGTTCGTGCGCGGCCTGATGGGGCCTTACATGCGGCCCATCCCGGTCGGGGCGTCGGCCGCGATGATGTTCTCCCTCATCGTCGCTTTTGTCGTTTCGCCGTGGGCGGCGTTGCGCCTCTTGCGTCAATATGCGGGAGACGGCGCACACGGGCAACACGAGTCCGAGGGATGGACCACACGCTTCTACCGTCGCGTGATGAACCCGCTGATTCTCAACTCGCGCCGCCGCTGGATGTTTTTCGGCGGCGTGGTGGTGTTGCTGCTGGCGGCCGTTGCGTTCGTTCCGCTGAAGTGGGTGCGCGTGAAGATGCTGCCCTTCGACAACAAGAGCGAGTTCCAGGTCATCATTGACATGCCCGACGGCACACCCCTGGAGCAAACGACCCGGGTCGCACAGACCTTGGGCCAATATCTCGCCCAGCAACCGGAAGTTACGAACTACCAGATCTATGCCGGCACCTCGGGACCGTACAACTTCAACGGCCTGGTGCGGCACTATTTCCTGCGCCGCCAGACGAACCAGGCCGATATTCAGGTCAACTTGCTCTCGCGTCACGATCGCAAGGCGCAGAGCCATGAGATCGCGCGTCGCCTGCGCCCCGAACTGGTCAAACTCGCGGCGCCATTCGGAGCGCGCATCAAAGTGGCGGAAGTCCCGCCCGGCCCGCCTGTGCTGCAGACTCTGGTCGCGGAAGTGTACGGGCCGGACTACAGAGGGCAGATTGAACTCGCCGCACAAATCAAAAAGATTTTCCAGCAAACTCCCGGCGTGGTGGATATCGACTGGTACGTCGAGGACCCACAGACAAAATACGATCTCAAGGTGGACCTCGACAAGGCAGCGCTGCACGGAATCTCAGCTGCCGACGTCACCCGCACCTTGCAGGTTGGATTGGGCGGCGCCGAAGCCGGTTTGCTGCATGATCCGCAGTCGCGCGAAGACGTTCCAATCCAAGTGCGTCTCTCGCGGCCCGATCGCTCCGGCATTCAGGATCTGCAAAACCTGAAGCTGCCGACTCCGGCTGGCGGCGAGATCGCGCTCCAGGAAGTCACCCAACTCCATCAGACGACAATCGACACCAGTGTTTATCGCAAGAACCTGCAACCGGTCGTCTATGTGACCGGAGATGTCGCCGGCGAAGAAGAAAGTCCCGTCTACGCGATCCTGAAGATGGGCGAGGCGATCGACAAGATCAAGTTGCCCGAAGGTTACGCGGTCAAGCAATACAAAGGCACCACCATGCCCGAGCGCACCGACCGCTATTCCATGAAGTGGGACGGGGAGTGGCACATCACGGTAGAAGTATTTCGCGATCTCGGTGTGGCGTTCGCCGCGGTGTTAGTGCTGATCTACGTTCTGGTGGTGGGCTGGTTCGGATCGTTCAAAACACCGCTGGTCATCATGGCGCCGATCCCGTTGACGCTGGTTGGCATCCTGCCCGCGCATGCGCTGCTGGGCGCCTTCTTCACGGCCACGTCGATGATCGGATTCATCGCCGGGGCGGGCATCATCGTGCGGAATTCGATCATCCTGGTAGACTTCATCGAACTGCGCCGTTCGCAGGGCATGTCGCTGGAAGACGCGGTGGTCGACGCCGGCGCCGTGCGCTTCCGTCCCATGCTGCTGACCGCGGCTGCGGTCGTGGTGGGCGCGAGCGTGATTTTATTCGATCCGATCTTCCAGGGTCTCGCACTCTCGCTGATGGCCGGGGAGGTTGCTTCCACGGTTCTGTCGCGCATGGCGGTGCCGGTCCTTTACTACATGAGTGAACGGCGCAACGCTGTGAAGACAAGCAAGACTCAAATTCCTGCGCAGGAGGTGCATGTATGACCGTAGAACGCGGACTTCGCCTGATGGCCGGGGCGTTCATTCTTCTCTCGATGGGACTCGGACACTGGGTCAATCCTTATTGGTATCTGTTCACCGCCTTTGTCGGGCTGAACCTGTTCCAATCCGGCCTGAGCAACTGGTGTCCGGCCATGTGGATGCTGAAGAAGCTGGGACTCAGGGAGTCCTAACAGGCTGCGAAAAAACTCGATGTGGCAGTTGATTTTGGGTGGCGCAGCGATTTATCGCTGCGATAACTGGCCTATTCTCAGTGCCGGCTTTAGCCGCTGAGGTGAGACTGTCCACCGGGAAGTACTTCTTCCGCAGCCTGCCAATGGGCGGGCGCGACGAATCATCGGTGAGCAGTCCCGTCAGGAACGTTCTACCACTCGTAAACGACGGCTTCATAAGGCCGCAACGCGGCGTTTGGTGAAGGCGCCGTCGCGTAATTCCCGAGCAGGACTTTCACTTTACTCAGGTCGAGGCCCGTCGTGGCGGAAGCAGCTTTGTCTTTGAAGTTCAGCAGCACCAGGATCTTCTTCCCGTCCAATTCCCTGGTGTAGGCGTAAACGTCCGGATTGTCCTTGTCCAGCAGAGTGTACTTGCCATAAATCAGGACCGGATTGTTTTTGCGCAACTTCACAAGCTTCCGAAAGTAGTTGAGGCAGCTGTTGGGGTCGGCTTCTTCGGAGGCGACGTTCACGCTCGTGTAGTTGGGGTTCACCTTGAGCCACGGCGTGCCGGCGGTAAACCCGGCATTCGTGGTGGCATCCCACTGGAAGGGCGTGCGGCCGTTGTCCCGGGCAGTGATTTTCTGCGCTTCCAGGAATTTGTTCACGTCTCCGCCGGAATTTTTCTCGAGCTTGTACCAGTTGATGGATTCGATGTCGCGGTAGTCCTCAATCTTGTCGAACTTGATGTTGGTCATGCCGAGCTCATCGCCTCCGTAGTAGTAGGGCGTAGCCCGCATGGTGAGCAGAAACGTGGTGAGCATCTTGGACGAAAGCTCGCGCCACTGCGGCGCGTCATTGCCCCAGCGCGTGGTCATGCGCGGCTGATCGTGGTTGCCGAGGTAGATGGTGCCCCAGCCTCTGTCCGCGAAGACCGCGTCCCACTTGCTGTAGACGTTCTTGAAGTCGATCAGGCTGTATCCCTTGGGGTCGGGGATCTTGTGGGTATTCGGCAAAATGCCCAGGCCCACGCCTTCGAAGTGATAGGCCATGTTGAGTTCGTGACGGTCCGCATCGACGTAGTTGAGCGCGTCGCCGGTGGTGACGCCGATGCCTTCGGCCACGGACATGACATCGTACTTACTGAGCACTTCCTTGTTCATGGCCTGGAGATATTCGTGGGTGTGCGGGCCGTTAGCGTAGTACCGGACGTAGTCACCGTGGTATTCGGCGGGGATCGGCGGAAACGTAGTGTCCTTCGAGATGAAGGGGATCACGTCCATGCGGAAGCCGTCGATGCCCTTGTCGAACCAGAAGCGCATCATCGAAAAAATCTCTTCGCGTAGCTTGGGATTCTCCCAGTTCAGGTCGGGCTGCTTTTGCGAGAAGTAGTGCAGATAGTAGCTGTTGGTCTTTTCGTCGAACTTCCAGGCATCGCCGTTGACGTCAAAGAAGCTCCAGCGATGCGCCGGCTTCCCTTTTTCCGCCGGCCACCAGTGATAGTAGTTGCGGTAGGGGTTGTCTCTGGAGCTGCGTGATTGCTTGAACCACTCATGCTCGTCGCTGCTGTGGTTTACTACCAGATCCATCACCAGCTTCAGGCCTCGGGCGTGCATTCCATTGAGCAGTTCGTCAAAGTCCTGCATGGTGCCGAACTCGTTCATGATGCTGCGATAGTCGCTGATGTCGTAGCCGTTGTCGTCGTTCGGCGAGCCATAAATCGGGTTCAGCCAGATGACATCGACGCCGAGGCTCTTCACGTAATCCAGTTTGGAGATGATGCCCCGCAGATCGCCGACCCCGTCGCCGTTCGAGTCCTTGAACGAGCGCGGGTAGATCTGATAGACAACGGCCTCTTTCCACCATTTCCGGTCGTTGCCTGGGTTGGTCGGTGGCATACCTATGGCGGACTTGGCCGCGTCGGTCGTATTCGAGTGATTATCCTGGCACAATGCAGAACCCATCAGAGCACTGAATGTAGCGAGCGCAAGTAAAAAGGTTTTCATAAGCCAATCGTGGGGTGGAATGAGCGAATGGATCATGGCTGCCATCGTAAAGCCCCGCTTGATCCAAAGCAAACTGGATTCGTCCGCACCCGTTGTCTTCCTACTGCACTTTCAGTGGTGCAGCGACCGAGCCGACGCGGCCGCTGAGGTCATCTCGGACAACGAAGCGGACGGTGTATTCACCGGGGCTAAGATCGAGGGCACCCCTGTAGCCGATGCCGCTTTCGCGGATGGTGGCGAGGTGTTCCGGTGTCGGATGAAGGCTGACTTTTTTATCCGAGGGATGATCGACCTGCTTGCCTTCCGGTGTCTTCACCAGTGCGACGAATTCCAGCGCGACATGATTATTGTCGGCGACGTCGATCAGCGCCGGATCGGGCGCCAGATTCACCGTGTAGTACACACGCTTCCTGCCTGGTGCTTTGCTGGACTCGATGGCGCCCCAGCGCACCACCAATGGCAGCGCGGAGTAATCCAGAGGTGACTGCAAGGCTGACGAAATGTCGCCGTCGCGGCTGGTCTCGAGATCGACGGTGGCATTAGTCACAAAGAAGCCGCTGCGTGCGCGCACTTCAACGTGGTCACGCTTCACCTTCACCGCGAGCTTGCGCCAGCCGGGTTTTGTGTTCGACTGATCGAGGTAGTAGCCGAGCATGTAATATTGCGACGAATCGCGGACTGCATCGCGAAAACCTTTCACCAGATCGTTGGAGTTGTAATAGGCACGCCCTCCCGTCATGGAAGCAAACGTCTGCAGGGTCGCTTGCGTATCCATTTGCCGCCAGCTCATGTTGCGAACGTAGTTGGGTCCCGGGTTGCGGATGGCGACGCTGGGTGTGGGAGGTTGCAGTCCTTTGACGTCGAGGGGATAGAGTGCAATCTGCGCGTTGTTGAGCAGTTGCCAAGTGTGATCGTACATCGGCAGCACATCGGTGAGAGAGTCGCGCCCCACAGGAGCGAGTCGCATGGTGTTGTCACTCACGCTGAAAGGGAATCCGCCGCCCGCCCAGATCAGGGACTTGCGTCCCGGAAATCCGGCCAATGCCTGCGCCAGCTGTTGCATCCCGTCCAGGGTGTAGGTGATGGCAAGGCGTTGCTGAAACGACTGAAAGTTCAGTTCCGCGTCCTCCATCATGGTCTGGAGCTGTTGTGCTTCGGTCTGTACCGCGGCGGGATCAACCCCTGCACTGCCATCGGGGCTGGCAGATCCAGTGATGCTTTCCACGTCTTCCGGGCTATCGACAGTTTGAGCTGTGTCGCCCTTTACTTTGTGCAGCGCCGCAAGCAGCACGCGGGGATCCGTGGTGAAGTCATGGACAATGTGAACGCCGCTGCGGGTGAGTGTGAACAGTCCCGTCGGCTCGCGCTGATCTAGCGATTGGGTAAGGTACTTGAGCAGTTGCATGCGAGCGTTCGCCTGGTCCATGAAAGGTGTGTTGAGAAGGTCCAGGACGATGAGCGTAATGCGCCGGGTGGACTCGCCGCCGCCCATGAAATTGCTGTATTCATTCTGATTCTTGGGGTGCCACAGACGGTGAGTGTCGGTGGTGATTTCCTCAAAGGTCGCAACCTTGCGCTCCGAGCCGTTTTCCAGAACTGTGAAATCTTCCTTCTTCAGGCCGCTGATGTGAGTGCCGGATTTATCGGTGACCAGGGTGGGGATGAGGACCAGTTCCGTGCGTGCGGTGAATTTGATTTCCGAATTGTTCTCTTTCTCTTTATCTTTTGCGAAGGCACAAATCGAACAAGCCAGAGCGGCAATTACCGCGACATAGGGGAACAGCTTGCGGCCGGTCAGCGTGCCCATACGCAACCTCATTCGGACTGCGAGAAACAGGTGCGAGGACCCCGCGATGCGGATCGAGAATAGAAACGAGTCGCACCGCACGGAGGGACATCATTATAGTTCACGATGGGCACGAGCGTTGCACTTACCCTGCGCCGCCGAACGCGACCTTGGACTGCAGGGAAAAGGCTGCGGATCCCGAACCCGCAGCCCTGTTTATCGCTGACTACTGACTCCTAGTTGATATCCTGCTTGGTCTCCAGCTTCTTCACCAACCCATCTAAATAGGTCTTCTGATTCTCCGGAGCGCTCGCCAGCGCCACTTTCATCTCTTTCGTGGCGTCATCGAACTTGCCCTGTCCGCAGTACATCCGCGCCAGCCCCGTATGTACGAACCACTGATCCGGATGCTTCTTCGCATTCTCGCGGAAGATAGCAAACGCTTCTTCGTTGCGCTTCCCGCCTTGCAACCCGCGAGCGTAGAGGTGGATCTGCAGCGGGCTAGCCAGATCGAGCGCCTTTTTCTCCGCCATCGCGGCCTCGTCCTTGCGATTCAGCGCCGCCAGGACTTTGGACTTGGTCAGCTCATTGTCGTAGCGGTCTTCGACGCCGATCGACTTGTTCGCATAGTTCAGCGCATCATCGAGCGCGACCTTTTCCCCAAGCAGGTAGTTGGCCCCTTCGTCCCAGCCTTCCCATGTGTACTGCCCCAGCCCGCGTAACTGCTTTTTCATGCTGGCCTGGACAACCTCATGCACATCCACAGCAACCTTGAACGGAACCGCAACTTTCTCCCACGCCATCGTCACCACGGCCGAATTCGGTTGTACATCGTCGAAGTCGTAGGTCAGTGTATTGTGCATCTCCGTGGCAGCCGGCTTCACGGTTACTCGCAGGGCGTCTTCGGCCTCGTTGTAAGTGAAGGCTCCCCACGAGGTCGCGTTCTTGGAAAAAATGATGGTCCACTGGTCCGCCGTTGGAATCATGAACAACCCGTAGGTCCCCTTATCGAGCGCCTTGCCCTCGATGGTGACTGGATCGCTGAACGAAATGGTGGTATTTTCATTGGCTCCCGCACGCCATACCTGGCCATACGGAACCAAACCGTCCCACACCTTCCGGTTATTCACCAGCGGGCGGTGGTAGTTAATCGTAATGTCGGTGATCCCGATCCTTTGGGAGAGCTGGGCGCGCTGGCTCTGCCGGGGCAGGTCCAGTATGACCGATTGCGCGCCACTGACACCCGACCACACGATCGCCAGCAGGCAGAATAGGGCTCCTCGAAACACGCGAGAGAGAATCATGGAGAACGCCTCCTCTTCAACTTTCTGTATTCGGAATTTGGTGATTCGAACTGACTTGCACGGACTGCGGGCCTTGATTTGCACCACTCGATCAGCTTAGACGTCCCCAGAACGCAGCGGTGAGCAGGGAGCCCAACGACCTTGCAGTGCTGCCACCATCCAAATTCCAGCGTTTGCTAACCCCGGGCCCGTGTTGGGAGTCTAATTTGAAGGTGAAAGTGTGTTTTTTTCAGGGAACCAGCCCTCGCTTTCTGCCGTATCACCCAACAGACGGCAGGGCACGGCCTTCTCCTTCGTGGGTAGGCCCCGGGCACCACTATGCGGATGCTGATCGACATCGTGCGCCAGTCGCTGGCAACCCTCTGGGCCCACAAACTGCGCTCGTTCCTGACCATGTTCGGTATCGCCTGGGGCGTCGGATCGCTGCTTCTGCTGGTCGGCCTGGGCGAAGGTTTCCGCAGCGGCCAGAACAAGCAACTCGCCAACCTCGGTCAGGACATCATGTTCAGTTTTCCCGGCCGCATTCCGGGCGTTGAAGGCAGCACCCAGTCCGGACGCACCTACCACTTCACTTACCAGGACTATCTCGCTATCCGCAACCAAACCCGCTCGATCAAGTACATCTCCCCGGTCCTGAACCGTGAGGACATCCGCGCCGTCAGCGACTACGGCTCCACCAACGGCCAGGTTTTTGGCGTGGCCCCCGACTACAACAAGATCCGCAACGTTCCCGTCGGCCCCGGGCGCTGGTTCAACGAGCAGGACAGCAGTGACACTCGTCGAGTCGCGGTCGTCGGATGGGAACTGCTCAAGAACATGTTTCCAGACCGTCCGGCCGTCGGCTCAACCATCCTGCTCAACGGCTACCGCTTCGATGTGATCGGAGTAGTGAGCAAAGTCGGCCAGGACGGCAACAACGGCACCAATGCGCGCATCTTTATTCCGATTGAAACCATGCGCAGCCTGTTTCCGCTGAAAGAACAGAACAGCGAAGACGCCGTCTCATTCCTGAACTATCGGCCGCTCACTCCCCTGCAACATCTGCAGGCCAAGCAGGAGGTGCACGAAGTTCTCGGGCGGCGCCACGGCTTCAATCCGAAGCTAGAAGATGCTTTTGGAGATTGGGACACCATCGAGGACAACAAACGCGTGAGCAAGATTTTCGACGCCATGGACTGGTTTCTGGGCGTGGTCGGCGTGGTCACGCTGGCTCTGGGAGCGATCGGCATCATCAACATCATGCTCGTGTCGGTCACCGAGCGTACCCGCGAAATTGGACTACGCAAGGCCCTGGGAGCCACGCACCGCGCCATCCTGACGCAGTTCTTCGTGGAAGGTGCGTTCTTGACGGCGTTGAGCGGAGGGATTGGGCTGACGATCACCACCGCATTGGTTACGCTGCTCGCCGCTTTGCCCGCACCCGAAGGATTTGACACGCCGCGCATCGTTCCTTCATCGGCCGTTATCGCTATTCTCTCGCTCGCGGTCGCAGGCATTGCCGCCGGGCTGTATCCCGCGCGCCAAGCGGCGCTCTTACAGCCCGTCGAGGCACTACGCCAGGAGTAGATATGGTTGTCGAACTCGCCCGCCAGGCTTACAACGCGCTCAAGCACAACCGCCGCCGCAGTGTTCTCACGATGCTGGGCATGGCTTGGGGCATTGCCACGGTCGTGCTGCTGCTGGCTTATGGTGCGGGCTTCGAGCGCGGCCTCTGGGTCGCCTTCCGTTCCTGGGGTACGAACCTGGTCTTTATCTTTCCAGGGCGCACTTCCATGCAGGCGGGTGGTACAAAAGCGGGAAACGAAGTCAAACTCACCGTAAATGACCTCACCTATTTGCAGGCCGAAGTGCCTTTGCTAAAACGACTTTCTCCGGAGACCTCCAAGGACTGCACCATAGCGTGGGGAATTCGAAGCAGCAATTACAGTGTAAGCGGCGTTTACCCTTACTACTCCCGCATGCGGCGCATGGAAGTCGAAAACGGCACGTTCTTCACCGATGAAGACGAAAACTCCCGCAGCCGAGTCGCGGTCCTAGGCGCTGACGTCAAGAAGAAGCTATTCTCCGGCCAGAACGCGTTGGGCGAGAAAGTCCGCATCGACGGCATTTCCTACGAGGTCGTTGGCGTGCTCAAGCACGTCATCCAGAACGGCGACAGCAACCTGAATGGCTCGGTCTACGTTCCCTTCAGTGTCATGAGCGACCTCAGAAACACCTACTATCTGAACGCTGTCGCCATGGAGTATGAGGGCGATCACCAGAAGGTCGCCGATGCCGTGCGGCGCTCCATGGCGTTCCATCACGAGTTCGATCCCAAGGACAAGCGCGCCGTCTTCGTTTTCGATGTGTTCGCCGACCTGCTCGACCTGCGCGTCATCACGACCGGCATCAAGATCCTGCTCGGCTTCATCGGATTGCTCACGCTCGGCATCGGCGGCGTCGGACTGATGAACATCATGCTGGTCTCGGTCACCCAGCGCACCCGCGAAATCGGCGTCGAGAAAGCCCTGGGCGCGCGCAGTTGGCACATCCTGTTTCAGTTCCTCGCCGAGGCCCTGGTCATCACGCTGATCGGCGGCTTGGCCGGCGTGGTTCTGGCCTACATCGTTTCCTGGTCTGTCGGATCGCTCACCCTCTGGAGCGCCTTTCTGGAGAACGCCAGCGAAGGCGACATCCACCTCACCATCGATTCGACCACCCTGATCGCCAGCACCCTGATTCTCGGCTTCGTAGGCATCGTCAGCGGCATGCTCCCAGCCATCAAAGCTTCGCGCCTCGATCCAATCGAAGCCCTCCGCTACGAATAGCTTGTGTAGCGCGGACACTCTTGTCCGCGCACTGCGGACTTCTGATCGGATCCGTTGGAACAAGTGCACCAGCCCCTCGAACCTGACATCCGACAAACTGCGTCCTGTCCCTCTTGTGCTATAGTGCTCGCAATTTCGGAGGACCTATGCGCCCACTTGGCGTCACTTTGATTGGTTTCTACCAACTTTTGCGAGGTGTGATCGGAGTACTCTTTGGGTTGTCAGTTCTGGCATTCGCCGGATTGGCCGCCAAACTAGCTTCTCTGGCCGCCGAGGGCAACGCTGTCGGACGCTTGTTGAGCGGTTTCGGACACGTGGCTGGCCTCGGCATCATCGTGTTTGCCCTCCTGCACCTGGCAGCAGGCTACGGCATCCTGCAAATGGAAAACTGGGGCCGCCTGTTGACTCTGCTGTTTTCGGCAATCGGACTGGTGCTGCTTCTGCCCGGCGTGCTGCACATGCACATCTTTTCGCTGGCTTTCGGGTTGATCAATGCTGCCAGCATCTTTTATCTGGCCATGCCGCCCATCAAACGCGCCTTTCACGCAGCCGGCAATCCGTTGAAGATGGCAGTCTAGTCCGGTTTTCAGTTCTGCTGTAGGCAGGTCACGCCCGGGGAAAGCCTTACCCTGTGGCCCCCTGTGTCCTCTGTGGTAGGGCTGTTTGGGGCCTTGAGTAGAATGAACCGGTGCCAGATTCCGACAAACTCCGGAGAGTCCTCGAGCACTTGCAGCTCTACGACCACCCCCTCCTCAGTTTTTCCGCGCGTGAGAACAACGGGGCGATTGAAGTACTGATCAACCTGAAGAACTTGACCGTCCCCGTGCACACCTACCAGTTTCAAATCCATCCGCGCGACCTCGATCATCCCCAGTTCGCCTGGAATTTTCAGCGCCAGCTCTACGACGCCCTCCACGACTATTTCATCGAGATGTTCACGCGTACCCCGCAGGACCGGACAGTCCCTGCCAATCCCGGATCATCCGCCAAGAGAAGCTAAAATCTCAAGCAGCGACGGGTGCCACAATATCATGTCTCTCCGCGCAAAAATCGAGCAGGAAATCCGCGAGCGCGGCCCCATGCCGTTTTCGCGCTATATGGAGATCTGCCTGTACGACCCAGTCCAGGGCTACTATTCACGCAACGCCGAACAATTCGGCAAGGCCGGAGACTTCTATACCTCGAGCGACGTGCACGCCGTTTTCGGCCGCCTGCTGGCCCGCCAGTTCGAAGAAATGTGGCGAGCACTCGACCGCCCTCCGCAACTCGAGATTCTCGAACTCGGCCCCGGCCGCGGCCTTTTCGCCCGCGACGTCCTCGACTGGTCCAACAAGAAATTCCCGGATTTCTTCGCGGCCCTGACCTACACGTTGCAGGAATCGTCGCCCTCACTGCGAGCCAGACTCCAAGAAACCCTGTACGAGCATCTTGATTCCGGTAGAGCAGCAGTTCCGGAGGAACGGCCCAGCTTAGCCCAGCGCTTCAGCGCTGGGAATCATGCAAAAGATGACCAAGTCTCGGAGGGACGGCCCACCGGCCCGTGCCGTACTCTCGCTCCCCGCGCTCCCCTCATCATCTTCGCCAACGAATTCCTCGACGCCCTTCCCGTCGAAATCCTCGGCGCCCAAGGCAAACTGCACCTCGCCCTCGAGAACGGTCGCCTGCACGAAATCTGGCTCCCGCCAACCGCGGAAGAACTCGAATTCCTCGACCGCTACAGCGTCCATCCCGAACTGGGCGAACGCATCGAGGTCTCGCTCCCCGCCCAACAATGGATCACGCAAATCGCGCACACCATCCAACGCGGGTCTCTTCTGATCATCGACTACGGCTACACCCGCAACGAACAACTCGCCGGACACCACCGCGGCACGCTCATGGCCTATCGCCAGCACTCTGCCTCAGCCAATCCCTACCAGGCCCCCGGCGAGCAGGATCTGACCGCGCACGTCAACTTCACCGCCCTCACCGCCGCGGCCACGCAAGCCGGCATGCAGGTGCAAACCCTGGTTACCCAATCCCAACTCCTGATGCGGATCGGCGAAACTAACCAGTTTGCGGATGCATTCGAAGACTGCCGGCTCCCGCAGGAGCGTGCCAAAGTCGCGCTTCAGCTTAAACACCTCGTTACTCCCGCCGGCATGGGCGAGAATTTCCAGGTACTGCTCGCCCGTCGAGAGTAATGCAGACGACGAGGTTCGGCGTGGCGAAAACCCGCGAACGACCAACGACGAACGACCACCGACCTCGTTACTCTTGTGCACCCTTTCTGTTGCCATTTAACACTCCTGAAATATCTTTGCAGTAAACTGCCGATAGAAAGGTATGGGCTCCGCACGCACATCTCGCTTCGCGCTGCCGCTGCAGGTGGCAGCCATCTGCTACCGGCGGCTGAATTCCCACGCGGAATTTCTGCTGGTCAACACCAACGGCGGCAGCAAGTGGACGTTCCCCAAGGGAGCCCCCGACGCGCGCCTCTCGCACAGCCAGGCTGCCGAACGCGAAGCCCGCGAAGAGGCTGGCGCCATCGGTATCGTCGAACCGCGCCACTTCCACGTCTACATTCACTCCAAGGGTGTCTTCTGGCAACCCGGAGGCGTGCAGGAATACGTGGTCAAAGCCTTCCTCATGGACGTGCACCAAACCCGCCGCCCCGAAGAACCCTTCCGCAATCCAACCTGGTTCGATGCCGAACAAGCCCGCTTAATTCTGGCCAAGGGCCGGGAAGTGAAATACGCCCAGGAATTGCAGGTCGTAATCGACCGTGCCCTCGAACACCTGGGCGAAGCCCGCCTGGCCGCCGCCGCCCGCTAAACGAATCACGTAGCGACAGCGGCCCTCGGCTGTTCCCCAGGGGAATTCGATAGGCGACGAAGTTTCAATGACTTGGAAATATGTATTACTTAAAGAGATAAACAATCGGGACCAAGTGGAACGGCTACACCCAAACATCGGTTCCGTCCGTCGTCTAGAATGCCCCGTACACATGGCTAGGAAGCCCGTGGATCGACGAGTGGACCTCGGGGTGGCTCCAAAGGTCATGCGGAGGGGAAGGATCGCCAGGATCGCGTCTAATTGGATTGCCATAACCTTCAGCTATTGACTGAACTGTACGGACACCCCCACCGCGCGGTCGTCTCCCGCTAAGAACCTGCTCAATCCTGCGGGAACCTTTCCGATGCCAACACGCGGACAGGAGTGTCCGCGCCACACGATCTCATGAGACGATAAAAGCGCACCTATGATCCAGTTCTCCGCCGCCGGCAAGCGCTACGGCCACAAACTCCTGTTCGAAGACGCCGACTGGCTGATCACGCCCGAATCCCGCATTGGCCTGGTCGGGGCGAACGGCAGCGGCAAATCCACGGTCATGAAGATTTTCGCCGGCAGCGAGACGCTCGATTATGGCTCAATCTCGCGCGCCAAAGGCATTTCCGCCGGATACCTGCCCCAGGACGGCCTCTCGCTCGCCGGACGCTCCATCTTCGCCGAGTGCATGTCGGTGTTCGACGATGTCCATGCCATGGAAAAGGAGATGGAGGCGCTGACCCGCAAAATGTCGGAAGTCGACCACGCCGGCACCGAGTATGCCGATGTGGCCGACCGTTATCAGAAGCTGGAGCACGAATTCCGCGCGCGCGACGGCTACACGCTCGAGTCCGAGGTGGGCAAGGTGCTCACTGGGCTCGGTTTTCATCGCGACGACTGGACGCGCCAGACCGAAGAGTTCTCCGGCGGATGGCAGATGCGCATCGCGCTCGCCAAACTCCTGCTCCAGAAACCGAACCTGCTGCTGCTCGACGAACCCACCAACCATCTCGATCTCGAAGCGCGCAACTGGCTGGAAGAGTATTTGGGAAGTTATCCGTACGCGTTTGTCCTCATCTCCCACGACCGTTACTTTCTCGACGTCACCGTCAACCGCATCGTCGAAATCTGGAACAAACACCTGCATTTCTACTCCGGCAACTACGACCAATACCTCGCCGCCAAGGCCGCGCGCAAAGAGCAGCTCGAATCCGCCTACAAAACCCAGCGCGAGCGCATCGAGCAACTGGAAGTCTTCATCAACCGCTTCCGGTACACGGCGACGAAGGCCAAGCAAGTCCAGAGCCGCATTAAGGAACTCGAAAAGATCGAGCGCATCGAGATTCCCGAAGAAGAGAAGACGGTCCACTTCTCCTTTCCGCAGCCCAAACCGAGCGGGCGCATCGTCGCGGAATTTTCAAACGTCGCCAAGAGCTACGGCGACCACCAGGTCTTCGCCCACGTCACCTTCATGATTGAGCGCGGAGAGCGTGTGGCTCTGGTCGGCGTCAACGGGGCAGGGAAGTCCACCCTGATCAAGCTGCTCGCTGGCCAGGAGCCGCTCACCGCCGGCGAATACAAACTCGGCCACAACGTCGAGGCTGATTACTTTGCGCAGGACCAGTATAAAGAACTCGACCCCGAGGCCCGCATCCTCGACGATCTAGGCGAACTGTCGCCCTCGTCGACGCAGACGCAGCTGCGCAGCTTGCTCGGCTGTTTTCTGTTTTCCGGCGACGACGTCTTCAAGCGCATCGGCGTACTTTCCGGCGGCGAGCGCAACCGCTACGCGTTGCTGAAGATGCTGCTCTACCCCGCCAACTTCCTGTTGCTCGACGAACCCACCAACCACCTCGACCTGCGCGCTAAAGATGTCCTGCTCGAAGCGCTCATGAAATACACGGGAACGGTCGTCTTCGTGTCGCACGATCGCTACTTCATCGACAACCTGGCCACGCGCGTTTTCGAGATCGGCGACGGCAAAGTAGAGATCTATCCGGGGAACTACGAAGACTACCTCTGGCGCAAGCAGGGCGGGGCCGAGAAGCAAAGCGCGGCGATTCAGAGAGATCTGACGCCAGAACGGCCTGCGGATCGAGCAGAGACCAAGACCGCCGCCAATCCGACGAACGGCAACGCTACGTCGGCAGATGCTGCTGATTCCAAAGGCAAGCGACTGAACCCCATCAAGCGCAAGCAGATGCAGGATCGCCTGCGGGAAGTCGAAGAAGAAATCACCAAAACCGAAGCTGCCATTGCATTAAACGAAACCCAACTCCAGAGTTTCGTGAGCGCCGAAGAGACCCAGCGTCAAACGCAAGCACTCGCCGACCACAAGAGCGACCTGCAGAGCCTGATGCATGAGTGGGAAGAACTGTCGGGGGCGCTCGACACTGCGGGCTAGCGGCATTGGCGATCGGCTAACGTCCTGTCATCACCCTATGGCAAACACCCCATCGCCAACTCCACTTTCCTCGCCAATTCACAAACCTGGCTCGAACTCAGCATTCGTAACCTTTCCCTTGCCGGGTCCAGATAGCTCTTGCGGATCGCAGAAACGTCCTCCGCTTTCGCCACCGACCGCTCGCGCAAGCCGGTCTGCCCCGACTCCAGCAACACGTGAGTGGGGACCTCGCTCTTGTAAACCGACGTGCTTAGCGGCACCACCAGCACGGTATCAGCGCGAGGATGATTGTTTCGTGCGTTGACTGAGACGATCACGACCGGGCGCTTTCCTTTTTCCGGAGGGTCGGTCGGCAGTTTCGTGTACCATATCTCCCCGCGCTGTGGGCTGGTCATAGAAGGCTTCATTCTCCTTGAGAGCGAGATGGGTTCCGGCAAACTCGCCCCAGATTCTGTTTTCCCCGGCTTCAGCATCGCTCAGACCGTCGTAGTAGTCGCCGACCGCAGCTTCCAGGGCAGCCCTCTCCCGCTCGCGCTTTTTCTCCTGGAGAAGTTCGTCCAAAACCGCCGACTGGGAACCGGCGCGCCGCTGGTGCGTTTCCTGTTCCAGATACGCGAGACTCGCAGGGGAAAGCGTAAACGTGCGCCGTTGCTTGATGCCGGAGTTTACTTTGGCCATAATACTATCGATCATATCATAAATATGATCGATAGTACTCAGCGGTTGGTACGGTCGCAGCGTCGAGGGCGAGGCGCCCTCGGGACAGCCGGCAAGTTGCCGGCGCTACTCAGACGCGGCAAGCCGCGTCTCTACAGGCCGATTGTGCTGGGGTGTGCAACTGAGAACTGGGTACTGCTTTACCCGCCCTGCTTCAACTCGGTGAGCACCTGGCGGGCGATTTCTTTCAGCGTCTCGAATACGCCCACGCCTTGGAACGCCACCGCCTCGACCACGGGCTCGCTCTTCTTGCGCAGTTCATTCGACAGCGCGTCCACCGGCAGGATATTTGGCAGATCGCGCTTGTTCAGCTGCAGGACGTAGGGAATCTTGTGGAAGTCGTAGCCGTGTTCTTTGAGGTTGGCCATCAGGTTGTCGAGGGCCTCGACGTTGGCGTCCATGCGCTCCTGCTGCGAATCGGCGACGAACACGATGCCGTCCACCCCGCGCAGGATCAGCTTGCGGCTGGCGTCGTAAAACACCTGGCCGGGAACCGTATAGAGGTGAATGCGAGTCTTGAAACCGCGCACCGAGCCGAGATCCAGGGGCAGGAAGTCGAAGAACAGGGTTCGATCGGTCTCGGTGGCGAGCGAGATCATCTTGCCCTTCTGCTGTTCCGCTGTTTTCTGGAAAATGAACTGCAAATTCGTCGTCTTGCCGCCCAATCCGGCGCCGTAGTAGACGATCTTGCAGTTAATCTCGCGTGCTGCGAAGTTGATGAAACTCAAAAGGCTTCCTCAAGAAATCAGGCAAACCGCTCCCTCTACGCGGGAGCAATCTCGCCATACGTGCACCAATCTGCACTTCCGGATCCTGCCAGTTTTTATACCACAATGGGGGTACCGGGCGCAGGTTACCCACGTTACTAAAGGGCCACGGGCTCAGAAGGTTAGCTGCGGTAGCCAGTAGGCAAGGGCTCGCGGGGCCGAAACAATCCTCATTTTGCCGAGTTTTGAAATTGGAGAGAGGGGCTGAGGGAGCTGGCTACTGGCTACCGACTACTGGCTACTGCTCATTTCGCCATCGGCAGCGGGTAGTACCCACGCTTGGCATAGACCTTCACATCCGGACGCCGGACTACCACCTCAATCTCGCGATAGCCTCCGACGCCCGACTTGGGCGTGTATCCGAGGGTGTACTGATTGCGAGCGTCGCCCATGGCCCGGCTGTAGGCTTGCTCAATTCCGGCCCGGGCGGATTTTTCATAGACCGTCCCGCCCCCGGTGGCGTTCACGTACTTCGAGAGGATGTTGCCATAACCGAGAGGCTCGAACCCTAGCTTGTCGATTCCCAGGCTGGGCAGGTGGATCTTCTGCAGTTTCCCGTAGCCTGGAAGTGCCGCGCCGTCCACGCCCACGGCGTAGACGATGATGTTCTGGGTGAGAAGAACCTTGAGCGTATCGGCGTAGCTGGCGATGCTGCCGCGCTCCCGCCCGTCGCTGATCACGAAGATGATTTTCCGCCGAGTGCGGTCGCGCTTGGAAAGATCGCGCGCTGCCTGCAGGATGGCGTCGTTGATCACGCGTGACTGCTTGGGCGGGGTACTCACTGGGGTCACGGGAGAGTCGATCGGACGGCCGTTGATGATCGGTCCTTGCGGACCGAGCGGCCCGCTGGTAACTGGCGGACCGTTGTTGGCGCCGTTGTAGGTCTTGATCTGATTCAGGACGGCTGTGAGTCTTTGCCCAACCGTGCCGAAATCCGCGACCTGGCTCACCGTGCTGCTGTAGGTGTAAAACGAGACTTCATCGTACTGGCTGAACGCCCCCTGCAAAGCGGGCAAGGTTTCCTGGACGCGCTTCACGCCAATATCGGGCATCCCCAGGTCAAAGATCACGGCCGCCGAAAGCGAGAAGGGATCAACGGTAAAGAATTTCAGCTGCTGCCTTTGCCCATTTTCCAGCACCGAGAAATCCTTGGGCAGCAATCCATTGATGGGGCGGCCATTGCTGTCTTTCACGCTCACCGGCAGCAGTACCAGGTTGACGCTGGTGGAGATCTTGTAGAGATCCTCGCGGGTCTCCAGATCCCGCGGCACGCTGCCCTCGGGCACGGTCACGACCGGCGGCATCTTCGGAGGTGTGGTCGGCTGGTCGGCTGCGGCGTGTGGAGGTTCACTGGAGGTGGGCACGGGCTGGGAAGCGGGAACCGAACTCGACTCATCCGCCGTGTCGGGGGACGTGTCTTGAGCCCCAGGCCGCGGACTGGGCGGCGCGGGTGGTGGCACGGGCCGCGTGGCCGAGGGTGCGTCCGGCATCTCCTCCGGCTTTTGCTGCGCCCAACCCACTGACGCCAGCAGGAACATCAACGCCAGAGCCATTATCCCGCTGGTTGTGTTGGCCATTCCGGAATTCCTAGCCTTTCTTGTCCGAAGTCGGCCCGGCAAGCCGCGAAACTATGTCCCGCTACCAATTGAGATGCCTGCTCGGCCACCTTTGGTGCATCTAACCCCTACAGGATAGACTAGCAAAGTTCCGGATAAAAACCCTCATGCCCAAACTACAGCTAACGCCGCGCCTGGCCGCCCGTTTCTTCGCCGTGACCCTCGGTCTGACACTTTTCGCCGCCGCCCAGAATCCGCCCAGCCCGCCGCCCGCTTCAGGAGACCAGACTCAGGGCCAGGAGCAGCCCCTGGAGACGCTCAAGGTCAACGTGGACGTGGTGCAGTTGTTCTTCAACGTCAAAGACAAGCACGGTGCGCTGATCCCGAGCCTGACCAAGAGCGACTTCGACGTGTTTGAAGACAGTAAGACCCAGACCATCAAGTATTTCAAGGCGGAATCCGACCTTCCGCTGACGCTCGGCATTTTGATCGATTCGAGCGGCAGCCAGCAGCGCGTCCTGGCGATGGAAAAGGAGGTCGGCGCCTCGTTCCTGGAAAACATCCTGCGGCCCAAAGACGAGGCCTTCGTCATCAGCTTCGATGTCGACATCAATCTTCTGCAGGATTTCACCAACTCCGTCAGCCGTCTGCGCAAAGCGCTCAATTCCGCCACAATTAATGCGGGCGGCGGCGTCGGCTGTGCCCAGGGTCCAATTGGCCCGCAAGGACCGATTCCGTGTTCTTCGACCGGCCCTCGCGGCACGGCGCTCTATGACGCCGTTTACCTGGCCTCGCACGATGAACTCGGCCACGAAGTCGGGCGCAAGGCGATGATCCTGCTGACCGACGGCGAAGACCAGGGCAGCCGTCTCAAGATTAAAGACGCGATTGAGGCCGCCCAGAAAGCCGATGCCATCTGCTACGTGCTGCTGATCGCCGATCGCGGCTTCTATGGCTTTGGCGGTTACAGCGGAGATGCGGAGATGAAAAAGCTCAGCCATGAAACGGGCGGCCGCGTCATCGAAGTCGGCAACAAGATCGACAAACTGCGGCAGGCCTTCGAGCAGATCTCCCAGGAACTCCGCAGCCAGTACAACATCGGCTACACGCCCACCAACGCGACGCGCGACGGCTCCTTCCGCAAGGTAGAGATCAAGCCGAAGCAGACCGAATACAAGATCCAGGCGCGCAGCGGCTACTATGCCATGCCGAGGAGAGAAGACTAGCTTGCAGAGGGACGGGCGCCCTCGCCCGTCCGAGCCTGAGAGAAGCCTAAGGGTGGCGTTCGGGCTGTATTTTCAGCCAGCCCGAAGATCCCGCCATAGACTCTGCCGTTGGAGCAGGACAAAAACCCAGAGCTGACAACTGACTACTGCTTGGGAGCGTAGTACCCCTTACGGGTGCGCACGCGCAGGCCCTTTTCTTGCGCCAGGATTTCAATGGTGCGGAAGCGGCCGTCGGCGGCAAAGTCGGCGGGCTTGTAGGCCATCGCGTACTGGCTGCGCAATTCATCCTGGATCGAGGTGAAAGCATCGGACACGTCGCGAATCTGGAACGGAAAAAACGCCCGCCCGCCGGTGGCGTCGGCAATGCGCTCCAGCACCTTGTCGCCCTTGCCCTTCATGCCGCTGATATTTGTGCTGATGGTGTAAACGATCACTTCCGCCCGCTGAGCCATTTCGATGGACTCCTCGCGGGTCACATGGCTCAGGTTGTCGTCGCCGTCGCTCAACAGGATGATGGCCCGCCGCACCGGCCCAACCTGTTCCTGCTTGATCAGTTTGTCGCGGCAGGCAAAGTAGAGCGCGTCATACATCGCCGTGCCGCCGCCCGCCCGCAGCGCCCGCACGCCCTTCGATAGGTCTTCGGTGCTATCGGTGAAATCCTGCGTCACTTCCGGCGTGGCATCGAAGCCCACTACAAAGGCCTTGTCATAGCGCGGCCGGATGATGGCGTTCAGAAACTCGATGGCCGCTTCCTGCTCGAACTTGAACCGGTCGCGCACGGAATTGCTCGCGTCCACCAGCAGTCCCACCTGCAGAGGAAGATCGGTTTCACTGCGGAAACTGCGAATCTGTTCGGCTGGCTTGCGATCGTCGATAACCTTGAAGTCGTTCTTCTTCAGATCCTTGATGTAGCGGCCATGCTTGTCGGTGACCGTGAAGATCACGCGAACTTCGTTCACCGGCACTCTGATGGTGGTGACAGCCTCGTCGGCGTCGGATTTCTCTTTCGCTGGATCTTCCAAACGCGGCGCGGGCGGTGTTGTTGGCGCTGGAGGGGACTGTGCCGGAGGCGTTGCCGGAGTCGTGCCGGGTGCGGCTGTCTGCGAATTCTCAGCGCCGGCAGACTTCGAATCCGGCGCGGGAGCGGGCTTGGTTTCGCTCGGAGGGGGTTGCTTGGCAGGCGTATTTTGCTGCGCACTCGCCGAAGGCGCGGACGGAAGCGAATTGGGATCAACAGTCTGGCCGAAGCCGGCCGCCGACAGAATCACCAGCCAGCCGACGAATAATAGAGAAACGCGGGATCTCATCAGGATTGATTTCATTATATCTGGAGCGCACTCCGTCGCCGAGTCTCGGTCGTAATCAGGATGGGGCGAGGATGAACCCAGCCCCAGAGGGGCGATCGAGCTTAGCCCAGCGCTTCAGCGCTGGGAATCGAACCAGAAAGCACGTTAAGTCCCGGAGGGACGGCCCAAACTCGCGCTTTCCAGCTGACCTAGCAAGTCTTCCAACTCGATCGGCAATCCCCGCGAAAAACTCAACCGCTCTCCTGTCCTTGGATGCGCCAACTCCAGCTTCGCCGAATGCAAGAAGTTCCGCCCGAGCGCGAGCGTAGCCGGCGCGCCCGCCGCCCGCCGCTTGCCCGATTCCGTCCGAAGTTCTCCCGGCGCGCCGTACAACGTGTCTCCCACCACCGGATGACCCAGCGACGACATGTGTACGCGAATCTGGTGCGTCCGCCCGGTTTCAATCTTGACCTCGAGCAAGGCAAACTTGCCATAAGGAGAGTCAATCTTGCGGGTCACTACATAGTGCGTGACCGCGTCGCGGCCGCCCGCACCTCGCGTCGTCATGCGCGTACGCCGCTGCGCGTGGCGGCTGATGGCGCTTTGAATCGTGCCCCGATCTTTCTTCGGCCAGCCGTGCACCAGCGCCACATAAGTCTTATGCACCTCGCGCCCGGAAAACTGCCGCGCCAGCCTCCGGTGTGACTCGTCATTCTTCGCCACCACCATCAGCCCGCTCGTCGCCCGATCCAGTCGATGCACAATCCCCGGACGCAACTCCCCGCCCACGCCCGACAGCGCGCCAAAGTGATGCAGTAGCGCATTCACCAGCGTGCCTCGATTGCGCGCGTCTTCGGTCGCTCCGGCGCCGGCGTGCACCATCATGCCCGCGGGCTTGTTGACGATCGCCAGATCGTCGTCTTCGTAGACAATATCGAGCGGGATCTCCTCCGCCATCGCGCGCAGAGGCGGAGCCTGCGGAGGACCGGTGACAGTGACCTGCTCCCCACCCCGTAACCGCAGCGACGCCTTCGCCGCCGCATCGTTGACCAACACCTCACCCTTTTCGATCAGTTGCTGAACGCGCGCGCGGGAGACTTCCGCCAGCTTCGCCGCCAGGTATTGATCAAGTCGCTGGCCGGAGTCTTCCGGAGATACGGTAAGAGTCAGGGGAAAGTCGAGCATTCAGCACTCAGCATTCAGCATTCGGCGGGCCGAGCGCAAGAGAAGAATGGACCGTGTTCGAAGATTGGCAATGCCGGGCGAGGGCGCCCGGCGCTCCAGCGCTTAATTCCCAGCCTGACGGCTGAGTGCGGAAGGCTGATGGCTTGCCACTCCGCTCCGGAAATACCAGATCAGCCCGCCACCGATCACCAGCAGAATTGAGATCAGCTGTGTTCCCGTCATCAGCCCGCCAAACACTTCGCCGCGTCCCGGATCATCGCGCAGGAACTCGATAAAGAAGCGCTCGATTCCGTACAACACCATAAAGCTGCCGAAAACCTGCCCATCGAACTTCTTGCGTCCGAGCAACCAGGTGAGGACCAGGAAGTTGAAGAACTCGGCGGCCGCTTCGATCAACTGCGTCGGCTCGATGCGCACGCCGAGCGGAGTTCCACTCACCGCCTTCGCCAGCGGATCGGTAAACGTCACGCCCCAGAAATGATTGGTAGGTTTGCCATAGCAGCATCCCGCCGAAAAACATCCGAAGCGGCCCAGGACGTGTCCAAAGGCCAGCCCGGGCGCGAACGCATCGACTGTCCGCAGGGCTGGCATACGGTGTCGGCGCACGTACCAAACCGCCATGATCAATGCGCCAACGAGCCCGCCGGAAAAAACCCCTCCCGCCTGCAGCGTGTTCAGACTGAAGATTTCCCGCCAATTGCCGGCGTAAGTGTTCCAGTCGTTGATGACATACAGAACCTTGGCGCCCACAATCCCCGCCAGCACAACCAGGATGCCCAGGTTCCAGGCATCGTCGCCGTTAACGCCTTGCTTCTCGGAGTTGCGCACGCTGATCCAGAGTCCGATCAGTACCCCCGAGGCAACCAGAAATCCGTAGGTGGGCAGGTAGAAACTTCCAATATGAAACAAGCGTGGAAACACGTTAGTTTAGATGCTCCGGTTGAAGGCTAAGTGACGAGAAGAGTCTAGCAGGAAAGTAGTTCTCAGTTCCCAGTTCTCAGAACCCTAACATCTGGAACTGAGAACTGAAGGAAAAAGCCGACCCACTTGGCCGTGTGGTGGGCCGAGAATGAACCCGTCGTAAGACGTTGGGAACCCGCCGTGACCCATTAGGCCTTTCCGCGTGACGGAACATGGCTCACAAGATCCCGAGTCGAGCCCCCGTTCATTCGGTGTTGGTTCAAAAATCGGTGACCACCATCACCAACCCGGCAGGCCGGCTTTCCACCTTCGATGCTAGGAAACGCGGGAGAGATTCGCAAGGGGGAAGCACAAAATAGTTGGCAGGAGTTTTGCTACCAGGTGGTAGCGGGATGTTGAACGGCAGGTTACGAAGGAGGTCAGCCGGTGCGCCGGTGATCTTGCAAAACCTCGTCGAGGGCGCTTGCCAACTGGTGCGCGCGCTCCTGGAGTTCCGGCTTCGGGGTTGCCATCTGCCGCTTCAGCAGATGATATTCATCGGCAATATTCAGAGCCGCCAGCACGGCCAGCCGCACCGAATCGACGGTCGCGGTCTGTTCCGAAACCGCGCGCATCTTGCCGTCCACGTATTCCGCCAGCTTCAGAATGTAATCGGCGTCGGAGCCGCGGAGGTTATAGACCTGGTCGAAGATCTCAACCCGCACACTGCCATTGACGGGATCCTTGGTCGGCGGTTGTTTGGTGGCTGCTGCCATGTCACTCCCCGGCGGGGATCGCGCCCGCCGCGACTAGCTTGCTGCCTGCTCGTGGGCCAGATCGTCCATCTGCCCCAGCATCTTTTCCACGCGCCCGCGGATGTCCTGCCGCTCCTTGCGCAGTTGCACCAGTTCGCGGCGCATGGCGGCGTTCTCTTCTTCGCGCTCTTCCAGTTGCTCGCGCAGTCGCTTCACATCACGCTCGGAGACAGCCCGCGCCTCCTTGGCGGCCTTGTATAACTCAATGGTGCGATAAACCTTCTCTTCCAGCGCCTGAAAATCTTCAGCAGGAACCTGCCCTGTTACCTCTTCCACCTCGTTGACGGACATGAGCTCAACTCGCTTTCCGCGGAATTTTTCGGAGTGTGAGGCGAAGTATAGCGCAGTTTGCTGTGGAATTTACCAGAAGCATGTCCCAAATGGTTTACGCGAAAGGCGCGTTCTCTTTTCTACGGCCCTCCATAAACTGTCATCCCGAGCGAAGGGCGCAGGAGCGAAGCGACTAAGCACCAGTCGAGAGACCTTGTGTCCTTGGGTTTTCCCCTGCGCCCCTCTGTGTCTCCTAATGGTTTAGATCTCGATCTTCCGAAATTCCACCGACTCCGCCCCAAGATCTCCTACTTTCCTGCCAGTTTCTCCAGTCGCTCGGCCGCCTCATCCAGTGTCTCCGGTCGCTTGCAGAAGGCGAAACGTACCTGGTGGGATCCGTCTTTCGGATGCTTGTAAAAACTCGATCCCGGCACGCACGCAATCCCGATTTCTTTCACCAGGTAGCCCGCAAACTCGACGTCGCTTTCGTAGCCAAACGCGCTGATGTCGGTCATCACGTAATACGCCCCCTGCGGACGATAGCAGCGGAACCCTGCCCGTTCGAGTGCCGGAATCAGGTGGTCGCGCCGCGCCCGATACTTATCCGCCAGATCGCGATAGTAGGTAGCGGGCAAGCTGAGCGCCACCGCTCCCGCCTCCTGCAAAGGCGCAGGCGCGCCTACGGTAAGAAAGTCGTGCACTTTGCGGATGGCGTTCGTGATCGCCGGTGGCGCCACCGCCCAGCCCACCCGCCATCCCGTAACGCTGTAGCTTTTCGAAAGCCCGTTGATGGTGATCGTCCGCTCGCGCATGCCCTCCAGCCGCGCAATCGAAATGTGCGCCGCACCGTCGTACAGGATGTGCTCGTAAATCTCGTCCGTAATAGCCAGCACGTTGTACTCGACGCAAAGGTCCCGGATCAACTCCAGTTCCTTCCGCGCGAACACCTTGCCCGTCGGGTTGTTGGGCGTGTTCAGGATGATCGCCTTCGTATGATGCTGGAACGCCTCGCGCAATTCCTGCTCATCGAAAGTCCACGCGCCGCCTGCCGCCGACGGAGGCCGCAAGCTGACAAACCGGGGCTTTGCGCCGCTCAGGACCGAATCCGGCCCGTAGTTCTCGTAAAACGGCTCAAACACCACCACCTCGTCGCCCTTGTTACAAACCGCCAGCAGCGTGGCAATCATCGCCTCGGTCGAGCCACAGCACACCACAATTTCTTTTTCCGGATCGACGTGGATTCCCTGCCACTCCTGCATCTGCCGGGCGATCGCATTGCGCAGATTCTTCGCGCCCCAGGTGATGGCATACTGGTTCACGTCCTCGGCGATGGCCTGCTGCGCGGCCCGCTTGATCTCCGCCGGAGCAGAAAAATCCGGGAACCCCTGCGCCAGATTGATGGCGCCATACTGCATCGCCTGCCGCGTCATCTCGCGGATGACCGACTCCGTAAAATGCTCAACCTTGTCGCTGAGATAGTGCTTGGGAAGCGTGGGAACCTGTGTCATGGAAAGTAAGGCTAGCACAGGAAGAAATCACTTCACCACAGAGACACAGAGGCACGGAGAAGAACAAGAAAGTGAAACTTCTCTGTGTCTCGGTGACTCCGTGGTGAATGGACGGTAGGCCGACGAGCGCTTGCTGGGATTGGGAACGATCAGAACCTGGGCGAACCGCTAATGCGTAAAGAATTTGCGAACGTCACGCGTGTTCAACCAGAAAAGCAGAAAACAGCCAAGGGCAGCCTCGACCGCGATCATGAATCGGTTTGGGGTCGTGAGAAGGCCGGCAGGCGGGAATTCCAATATCGCAGGTTAAATATGGTAACGACTGAATTCAGCAGAACCAGGACTCTGGCCCAATTTCTACCGTTCCAGTAGAACCAGAGGACAACGTAGCCGATAGCAATCAAGGCCGTAAAAATAACGAACGTGAACCGTGCATGGGGTTTGGAATAGTCGATGATGATCCACCCCATCGCATTACAAATAACCATCAAGACAACGGTTAGAGACAGACCTCTGGGTCGATCCATGCGAAAGCATTGTACATAAATGCCCGATAACCCCTACGCCCGCTGCACGCCGCCCAGCGTTTCCAGCGCCTTCGTGATCTGGGCCGACCACTGCGCCACCTCGTCATCCCGCAGTGTCCGCTCGCGCGACTGTAACTTCGCGCGCATCAGAATGGAGTATTTCCCCGCGCCCACCTTGTCCCCCCGGAAGATCTCCACCGGCGCGAAGCTGCGCAGTTCTTCGATCTCCAGATCGTCGACCGCCTGGCGAATCTTGTCGAAGGCCACCGCGTCGTCGAAGATAAACGAGAAATCGCGCTCCACGGCCGGAAAGCGCGGCAGCGGCTCATACCGCACCGCCTCCAGATCGTGCTGGTAGAGCCGGTCGAGATAGATTTCCGCGACGAACACATCCTGCTTCAGTTTGCGCGCCGCCGCTACTTCCGGATGAATCTGCCCAAACTGCGCGACCATGGCCCCATCCATCACGGCGCGCGCCGAGCGGCCTGGATGATAGTAGTCCGCAGTCTGCGAATCGAAATAAAACGTCCAGTGGGCAAATGGAGCCAGCAGTTGCTCGACATCTCCCTTCAGATCGAAGAACGAAAGCGGCCGCGCCGCCGCCCCCGGAGCCAGTCCGTGCACCACCTCTGCATTTACGTTCCCCGTCGCGCCCATCGCGATGCGCTTCAACTCGACCGACTTCTCTCCCGAAGCTTCAAACACCTTGCCAGCCTCGAACAGGCGCACGTTGTCCGTTCCGCGATTCAGGTTGTAAGCCAGCATGTTGAGCATGCCCGGCACCATCGAGGTGCGCATGACCGAAGCCTCATCGCTGATCGGATTCTCCAAGTCGAGTTCAGCCGCGGTTGAAAACCGCTTGGCATCGTCCTTGGAAATAAACGTCAGCGAAATCGTTTCGCTGTAGCCAAGCGCGAGCAGGGAAGAGCGCAGCCGCGCATCCTTCTGCGCATCGGCTACCTCCACCACTTCTCCGCTGTAGGCTGGGAGAGTGTTGGCAAACTTGTCGTAGCCATGCAGCCGCGCAATTTCTTCAATGATGTCGATCTCGCGCTCCACATCCAGCCGCCAGCTGGGAATCTGCACCAGGTAGCGATCTTCGCTGCCCGCGGTAAGCGTGAATCCAAGCCGGGTCAGAATGCGGTTGATCTCGAGCGTGCTCAGCTTCTCGCCCAGGATGCGGTACACTTCGCGCAGATCGAGTTCCACCGGAGCCAGATCGAGCTTCCGCGCAACGACGTCGATCACATCCCCAACCAAAGTCCCGCCGCCCGAAGTCAGGATCAATTCCGCCACGCGATTCGTCGAAAGCACGGTCGATTCAAAATCCGCGCCACGCTCAAACCGGTGCGAGGCATCCGTGTGCAACCCGTGTCGCTTCGACATGTGCCGCACCGTGACCGGGTCCCACCACGCGGACTCGATCAGGATGTTCCGCGTCTTTTCCGTGATCATGGTATCGAAGCCGCCCATTACCCCGGCGAGTCCGACCGCCTTCACCGCATCGGCCACTACCAGATCTTCAGGAGTAAGTTTCCGTTCCACACCATCCAGGGTCTTGAGCGTTTCGCCCTCTCGTGCCTTGCGAATGACCAGTCGCCGTCCTTCCAGCAGATCAAGGTCGAAAACGTGGGTAGGCTTGCCCGATTCCCACAGAACGTAGTTCGTAGCATCCACCGCATTGCTGATCGGTCGCTGGTCAAGCAACTGCAGACGGCTCGCAATATTCGACGGCGAGGGCTTAATGGTAGCGTTGCGAATCTCTCGCGCCGTGAACCGCGGGCAAAGCTCCGGCTCTTGGATATCGATCGTGACGTCGGATTTCCCTTGCGCAGCGGGCAGTTTGGGCTCAATTGCCTTCAGCGGCAGATCGTAAAGCGCCGACGCCTCCCGCGCCACGCCGTAATGATTCATGGCGTCGGGACGGTTGGTGGTGATCTCCATTTCGTAGGCGGTCGACTCGCCTTCGCCCGAAATCCCTTCCACGGCCACGCCCGCGAGAGTGAGTTCATCCGCAAGACGACGGTAGTCAATCGGGAGGTCAACGAAGTCGCGCAGCCATGCTGGAGAAAGTTTCATAGGTCGACGATTTCGCCGGGCAGGTAATGTTCACGATCTTTTCGATACACCACCGGCGCTTTCCATTGAATTTCAGCGCCTGAGCCTGCGATGTGCACAAAAGCATTCCAATCGTCGACAAAGAAACTTCGCACGAAAGAGCCCTCAGGCAGCACTTGAAGAAGACTGGGATCTAAGTTCTTCGTCATATCGCACGCGTCGACTCGCGATGCCCCGGGTGTCGAGAACGGATAGCGCGCATCCGGTGGTTCGATCGTCGCGAATTGAAGACCGGAGATCACTAGCGATCCGTCCCTGTACGCCTCGCGCTTTTCCAGCGGAGCATCCACATCTCCCACGAAAACGGCCATATCAATCGTCACCGTCCGTTGTTGATAGTCGATACAGATCCGCTGGATCTCAGCATCGTGAAGTCCATTCGGAAGTGAGTCCTCAAGCTCTTCTAAAGTCACAGAGTCAACCTGAACCGCGAACGACCGACGACCAGCGACTAACGACTGCCTACCCAAACTGCTCCAAAAACCGCACATCTCCATTAAAGAACAACTGAATGTCATCTACGCCATACTTCAAAATTGCGATGCGCTCCACGCCCATGCCAAACGCAAATCCTGAAACTTTCGCCGGATCGTAATCCACAAACCCATACACATTCGGATCCACCATCCCGCAACCCAGCAACTCAATCCACCCGCTGGCCTTGCAGTTGCGGCAGGGGCCACCGTCGCGCGTGCCTTTGCCGCCGCAGAAAATGCAGCTGATCTGCACGTCGGCGCTCGGCTCGGTGAACGGGAAGAACGACGGATAAAACCGCGTCTTCACGCTCGACCCAAACAGCGCCTTCATGGCGTGGTCGAGCGTGCCCTTCAGATCGCAGAAAGTGATGTCGGTATCGACCGCCAGTCCTTCGACCTGGTGAAAGATGGGCGAGTGCGTAGCGTCGGGCGCGTCGTTGCGGTGTACTTTTCCTGGACACACCACGCGCACCGGCGGCTTCATCTTCTCCATAGTGCGGATCTGGACTGGCGAAGTGTGTGTACGCAACAGCAGCCGGTCGCGCAGCACCTTCGATTCCTGGCCCACGATGAAGAGCGTGTCTTGCGTATCGCGCGCCGGATGGTTGGGCGGAAAATTCAGCGCCTCGAAGTTGTAGTAATCGGTCTCAATCTCGGGGCCTTCCTCGACTGAGTAGCCAAGATTGCGAAAGACGGAGACGATCTCGTTCATCGTCTTGATGACCGGATGTTCTGCACCGAGAGGCCGCCGAATTCCGGGCAAAGTAATGTCCAGCCGCTCAGCCGCGAGCTTCCCCGAAGAGGCGCCGCTCTGGATCCGAGCCAGCGTCGCCTCGACGGTGTGCTCAACCTTGCCCTTCAGTTCATTGACCCGCTGCCCAACCTCTTTCTTGCTTGGCCCCGGCGCCGCCTTCAGCCAAAGATCATTCAGTTGTGTGAGCACGCCGTTCTTGCGCGCCATCCATCGGTCGCGATAGATCTTCCAATCGTTCTCGGAAGCAACCATCGCTGATTCCTGCTCCAGCGCAGACAGAAGTTCCCTCACCGCGCTGTCAAGTGCGGCTGCCGAGAAGTTAGTCAGTTTGGGGACGGTGTAAGGCATGCTTCGAACAAAACTCTCAACGAGTTGTCATCCCGAGCGAAGCGAGGGACCCCTACTCACTTGAAAATGCGCGCTGGAAGTAGAGGTCCTTCGCTTCGCTCAGGATGACACGACTAGATTGAACTGAAAGCTGACAACTGAAAGCTGATGGCTGAAAGCTACGCTGTTGCCGCGTGCGCCTTCTTCGCCTGCTCCGCCAGATGTCCAAAGCCCGACGGATCGTTTACCGCCAGATCCGCCAGGATCTTCCGGTCCAGCTCCACGCCCGCTTTCTTCAGTCCGCTGATGAACTGGTTGTAGTTCAGTCCATGCAGGCGCGCTGCGGCGCCGATGCGCACAATCCAGATCGAGCGGTACTGGCGCTTCTTCTGCTTGCGGCCGGAGTAGGCAAACTTCAGCCCGCGCTCGACGGCTTCTTTCGCCGAGCGGTAGAGTTTCGATTTGGTTAGGAAATATCCACTGGCGCGTTCAAGAATCTTCTTGCGCTTGGCGCGGCGCTTGGTTCCGCGTTTTACACGAGGCATGACTGTTCTCCTTTTTTGGTGGTCGGGCGGTTGGAGGTAAGGAGACTTCTACCCAAAAGGGATTTCTGAAGTCTGACCTCTTCACACGCCGCTGCGGTCTTGTATCATCCGCAGACTTGGTTAAGGACGGGCGTGGAGCCACGTCCCTTCATTTACTAGTACGGGATCATCCGCTTCACCTTGTGAGCATCAGCGTCACTCACCAGGGTGGCAGTTCCCAGCTTTTTCTTGCGCTTCTTCGCTTTCGAAGTCAGGATATGGCGGAGATAAGCCTTGCTCCGCTTGATCTTGCCAGTTCCTGTCTTCTTAAAGCGCTTAGCAGCGCCACGGTGTGTTTTCAGTTTAGGCATAAGTAACTAGCTCTCAGCTCTCAGTTGTCAGCCTTCAACTACTGCTCCAGCATTACGCAGCACAGGCAATCCACTCGTCAGTGAGCGATCAGAAGATTTTACTGATGGCTGATAGCTGACGGCTGACAGCGGCTCTTACGCTGTCTGCGCCCCGCCCGGCGGAGGCGGCGTGGGTTTCGGCGCCGGTTTTGCCGCAGGCTTCTCTTTCGCGCCCGCGTCCTTCTTCGGCGCCAGGATCAAGTGCAGCGTATTGCCTTCCTGGCGCGGCCGGAATTCCACCACTCCCTTGTGCTCCACGTCCTTGATCAGACGTTCCAGAATCCCGCGGCCAAGGCTCTGCCGCGTCATCTCGCGTCCGCGGAAGAAGATGGTTGCCTTGACCTTATCTCCCTCATCCAGGAAGCGCAGCACATGATTTTTTTTCGTTTCGTAATCGTGGTCGTCTACGTTGATACGAAACTTCACTTCTTTGACCGTAATGGTCTTCTGCTTCTTCTTAGCCTCGCGCTCGCGTTTTTCGTTCTGGTACAGGAATTTCCCGTAGTCCATGATGCGGCAAACTGGAGGTTGCGCAGTCGGGGAAATTTCCACCAGGTCCAGATTCTTCTCGCGGGCCATTTTGAGCGCTTCGAAGGGAGGCATGATGCCAATCTGTTCGCCTTCATCGCCGATCACGCGTACTTCGCGCGCGCGAATGCGCTCGTTCATGCGGATAAAACGCTTGTCGATACCGTCCTCCGTCGTCCGTTTTGAAGCGGAAAGATGCTTGAAAAGTATAACATGCGCACAGTGAAGCGCCGGGCGCGCCCCGGCCGATCCAAAACCCTTCGAGTGATTCCCAACCGTGGTCACCTACTTCGACAGTTCAGACCCCCAGTTCAGGATGACTGACAGCGGTGCAGAATCGGAGGTGTCCACTTTTGTGTTGACCAGAAATTTCTGTCCATCCCTGGTCACGTCGTAGGAAAAGAAATCCATAGCGGAGAGCGGTTGCCGCGCGTGTATCTGAAACAATGCAGTCGGGGACCCAGCTTCGAATCCAGCGCCGGTTTTAACGTCCGCAGCCATCAATTTTCCATCCGGGGCGAGATAGAATAGCTCCTCGCCGTCGCCCCGCCAGCGGGGCTCCTCGCCGCCGCCCCGCGACACTTGCCATTTACTGCCAAAGCCCGGAAAGGGCGATACGTAGACCTCCCAGTTTCCGGTCTCGCTCGAGGCATAGGCCACGAATTTCTCGTCGGGCGAAAACTGCGCGTTGCGAACCAGCAGCTGTGATTGCAGCAGCGGATGCGCCTGGCGGTCCGGCAGCGTCATGTACCACAGTTCGCGGTCCTTCCGCAGCAGTATGTACTTGCCGTCGCGAGACCAATCCCACGGCCCCTGCTGGGGAGTGCCGAGGTCGATCATGTTCTGCGCCGAGCCAGATCCGTCTGCGTTTTTTATGTAAAGGCTGAAGAACAGCTTTTCGTTCGAGGTGTAAATCACCTGCTTCCCGTCGGGACTCCAAACCGTAACTTGTTCCAGCCACGGCCCGAAGCCGAGGCGAGACGCGGCGTCACTGTTCAGTTCATGAACCCAGATGTTGACGTGACGGCCGTCGGTGTCGATCTGGTCCACGGCCACACGCTTTCCGTCGGGGGAGAGTTTGGGATTGGAAACCAGTTCCTGCGGCCCGACCAAGCCTACCTGTTTGCCATGCCGGTCAAACCAGGTCAGCTGCGACTTGTTGGCACCCTTTCCTGCACGGGTTTGCGCAACCAGGGTCTTGCCGGCTGCGTCGAAGACAGCGAAGTTAGTCTGGGGAAAGTATTGCACCGCGTCGCTGACAATGCGCGGCTCGCCCGCAAGCGAGTAGTTGTGAAGATCAAAGCGCTGGGCGACCAGAGCGTTGTCGCGCCAGTAGAGCAGATACCCAGGGTCGGCGTAGACCGCATTCGTGCTGGCGGTGACGATAGGCCGTTTCTCATCGGAGTCGAGCGATCCGACGAAGATCATGTTCTTGTCGAGCCGTCCGGAGAAGTTGCAGGCAAGGTAGAGGAAGTGCCGCCCGTCGGGCAGGAACACCGGCCAACGATTGCTGACCTGGTACTGAGAAACATCCGGCTTGGTCACCGCTGCTGGTGTTCCACCGGAAGAGGACACGCGGTACAGCCCGCTCCACGCGTCCGGCGTAAAAAGGATCACGCCGTCCTTGCTCCAGGCGCCTCCCCGGCCAAACGGTGCGTCCGCCAACAATTGGGCTGATCTTCCCGAGGTAGCGTCGATCGTCTTCAGCTTGCCGTCGGCAAAGAACCCGAGAGAGCGGCCATCCGGTGACCAGAAGGGATAGGCCGCGCCTTCCGTTCCCTGGAGCACGGTCGCGCCCCGCCCCCCTACCTGTTGGATCCAGATCACATTCTTGTTGGCCTGATCCGAATAGGCGACCAGGGCCAGCGTTCGCCCGTCCGGCGAGAGGGCAACATAATTAGTCGGGAAGGGCACCGAGCTGTTGAAGTACATCGCACGCTCGACTCGGTGCGCGCTTACCCACCACGTGGCGCTTCCAGCAATCAACAGCAGCAAAAACAGTCCTGCCGCCAGCCAGCCAAACCGGTCCCTGCGTGTACCAGCCGCTGCCGGGACGTACGTGGCAGGGGTCGCAGATCCGCTTTCCGCGATCCATTTCAGTTGCAGCTTCACGTCGTGCGCGCTCTGCAGGCGGTCGTCGGGATCCTTCGCCAGACAATTCTTCACCACGCCCTGCAGGGCCAGAGGCGACATCGGTTGGATCGATGAAATGGGCGGCGGATCGGCCGCCAGAATCGCCGCGATCGTAGACGCCGTCGTCTTCCCTTCGAAGGCTCGCTTCCCAGTGGTCATTTCGTACAGCACGGTGCCCAACGAAAAGATGTCACTGCGGGCATCCGCTTCCTTGCCTTCCACCTGCTCGGGCGCCATGTACTGGAAGGTCCCCACGATGGTTCCCTGCGCTGTCAACGGACTACTCGGACTGGCCAGCGTCTGCGTCATCTCCGACACCGGCGCAGCGGCCGCTGCCGATGTCTTTGCCAGTCCAAAGTCCATCAGCTTAGCGCCCGACTTGGTGAGCATGATGTTGCCGGGCTTCAGGTCGCGATGCACCACGCCGCTGCGGTGAGCTTTTTCCAGCCCTTCGCAGATCTCCATCGCCGATCTCAAAATCTGCTCCACCGGGAGCGGGCCTCGGCGCAGGCGGTCGGCGAGGGTCTCGCCTTCCAGGTACTCCATCACCAGGAAGTCGATCCCATCCTGCGAACCGACATCGTAGAGATGACAAATGTTGGGATGACTTAGCCCCGAGATCGCCCGAGCCTCGCGCTCAAATCGCTGTTTCGCTTCTGGGTTGGAGGAAAGATGAGAGGGCAGAATCTTTACCGCCACCGTCCGGTCAAGCCGCGTGTCCCGCCCGCGATACACTTCGCCCATGCCGCCCGCGCCGAGCGGCGATTGGATTTCGTAGGGACCGAGTTTCGTGCCGGGGGCCAGGGTCATGCGTGGCGGCGATTATAGCCCTAGATGGCGGCAAACACTCTGAATTGCGCCAACCCATATCTCGCCAACACTCAGTGCACGTATCTCGGTGTCTCCCCGTGCGACCACGGATCGTAAGTAGCGACAAAGCGCACCCGCTTCGGTCGCGTGGGGTGGTCGAACATCCAAGACTCGATGAACGCGCTCGGATTTGGGTCGGCCAGGTTGATCTCCCCGCTTTTTTCGAAGTAGTGCGCGGCGACTTGCGCCTGGTCGGGCACAATGCCGTGGATTACCTCCAGGCCGTAGCGATCCGCTTCGTGCTCAAAATAGCGGCTGACCGCGTTGAATGCTGGCGTGGCGAAAAAGGCCAAGACAGTAAGAATCAGGAGCAGAATCGGCAGGGAAGCCCAGTCCTCAACACTGCGAATGCCCCACAGTTGCCCCCAGCGTGCCAGCGCCCAGTTCGACAGTCGATACCCAGATAGAGGAGGAACAAGAGAATGGACGCGTCGATCGCGATTTCTTTTGGAATGTGCAGCAGCACGTAGTGCCCCATCTCATGGCCAAACACGAATAACGTTTCCGGCACGGTGGCCTTTGCGATGGTCGTGTCCCACACTACTGCACGCTTCGAGGCTCCAAAGCCGGTGACATACGCGTTGAGCCCTGTCATCTTCGAACTGGCGTTCATCTCGAACATGCGGTCCGGCGGAATCTCCATCCCACCGTGATGCACCACCATGCTCCATGGCGGCCACCAGGTCGGGGTGGCTACTCTGGAGTGGCGTGAACTTGAAGAAGAGCGGGTCAATCACCACCGGTTGCAGGAAAAACAGTGCAAGCAAAACCGGAATCGACGCCATCCAGAAGTACAGCCACCAGCGACGCGTGCTCCGGCGGATCACTCCATAAAGGATCCACACCAGAACCGTTCCCACCACCAGTGTCACGATCTGGTTGGTTGCCCAGTCCACGAACCATGATCCCCAACCCTGCACCGAGAGTCCGAACCGGCGCTGCAGCGACTGGTCCCACAGATCGGTAGGAAGGCCAAGGGCCGCCACTGTAAGCAGCAGCAGCGGCGCATAAATGATGACCTGCACCAAGCGCCGCGAAGAGAGCCGCTCCGCCCAGTCCCGGTATTTCGTCCCTGCGCGCCACCGCAGCACGACAAGCAGAACCAGCCAGCCGTAAAGCGCATTTACGAAATAGTCACGGTAACGCTGGCCAGAATAGGTGACCGCCTTCTGATAGTTCTCTTGCGACGGCGCATATTGCGTCACGACCTTTCCTGTCGAGGGAGCGGCTGAGACCGTATCGTTTGGTTGCGACGCGGCCCGCGCCGACGTCTGCGACGGTGCTGATCCCTGCTGGGCCAACGCTGCAGGGTGCAGCGCCGCCAGCAGCACAAACGCGAATACCGCCAAAAGCAAGCGGGATTTCATCCAAGTCATGGCATTCCTGGATCGGGCAGGATCAGAGCGAGAGTATGAACCAAGGCAGGGAGTGTAGCAAATCAGGCGACGGCAACCTTCGAAGTTCTTAGCTGCCGGTACAACCGGAGATAGTCATCCACCATGCGGCGCGCGGTGAAGCGTTCGCGGGCGCGGTTGTAGGCGCGCGTGCCGTAGAGACGCGTCATCTCACGATCGTGGTTCAGCTGCTCAAGCACCTGGGTGAGACTGTCGGCGTCGTTGCGTTCGAAGTAGAGTGCCGCATCGCCCCACAGTTCGCGATACACCGCGGTGTCGTTCGCCACCAGCGCGCAGCGCGAAAACGCGGCTTCAATCGAAGCCAGTCCCAGAGGTTCATAACGCGAGGTCGCTGCAAAAATCGTCGAGCGACTATAGAGCACGCGCATTTGCGATTCCGTCTGCGCACCCTTCACGGAAAGCTCGTGCTCGCCGGTTGAAACGCGGACATCGGCGCGGATGGGTAGCGCTGGCGCAGGAATCGTGCTGTCGGCTCCCACAATGCACACGGGCAGCGCGTGCGAATGGTGCGTCAGCAACGACACCTGCTTCCCCGTGTCCCACAACCGCCCAATCGCCAGCACCGACTCTTCCTTGGTAACAAAGGGATTGAAGTAAATCGGATTTCGTCCCGGCGGGATGACCTGCCCGTCGAAGTCATCGCCGTAGGCCAGGCGCAGCATCTCTTCCATCCAGCGCGTCGTGGTCACGACCGCCTCGGCGCGCTTTAGACCCGCGACCATCGTCTCGCGATACCAGTTCAGCCAGGCCGAGTCGGCGGGCTCACGCCCATGAATGCTGAGCCACCACGTGATCACGTCGCCGTTCGCCACGACCAGTCGCGGCGTCGCCACCGGCAACGCGCCAAAGCTCAACTGATTGAGGTGCAGAAAGTCCGGACGGGTGTCGCGCACGATGGCGCACAGATATTCCTGCGCTGCGTGAAAGTCCTGCTCGCCTTCCTGCATCCAGTCCAAGCGAAACGCCGTGGGATGGTATTCGAGCCCGTGGAGGCCCTGCATCCACGAGGTCTGATGAGGAAGCGGAATGTCTCCGAAACTGACGAGCGTGACCTGCGCGCCGTGGGTGACCAGTCCAGAGACGAGTTCGCGCGTGTAGGTCCACACGCCGCTGAACGTGTCCGTCGTAACCAGAACGCGCACCAGAACCCCCGGAGACTTACGGGCAGGTACCACTCCCACCCGCATGTTCCCAGTGTAGATTTGTGCGCGCGAAGAGGGAAGGTTTTTCTTGGGGAGGCGACTTGCTCGAGTGTGCCACCTGAAACATCTGATTTTTTGCTTCAAGCTAATATTGGTGTTTGCAAGTGATTGGTGGGCCGTGGGTTACGGCTCTGTGGTGCGGTAAAACAAAACCGCAATTGTTAGAAATGTGTGAATGGGGTTTTCGGGGAGACAGGGATCGGGCGAGGTGGTGGCGGTGCTGAAGTTTGGGGAACTCACTTGAGCGGCATGCCGTGCGCGGACAAGAGTGTCCGCGCTACACGGTCTCGAGCTGGGCCCGGATCTTCTTGATGAGGGTGTGGGCGGAGTGCAATTGTTGGGCGGCGGCTGAGGGGACGCCGGCGACTCCCAGGGCTAACTCGCAGTGCAACAGGAGTGCGGTGAGGGTGTCGTTTAGTTGGCTGTGCAGGGCGCCAGCGACCGCGCGCCGTGCGCCTAACTCCTCACGCTTGCGGCGCTCCACGGCGGCGCGGACTTCGCGCACCAGGCGATCAAGTCCGCTGATGGCTAGATTGACCTGTACCGGAATGGCCGTGCCGAGATGCTGCATCGCGGTGTCGATTTCATCGGGTTCGGTTTCGAGGATGTGCTGGTCGAGTACGACGGCCAGATAAGAATCCGAGCGCAACCATGTGGCCGCCTGGCGGAGACTTTCTGCCACGACAACCTCTTCCCCCATGTTCTCTTGCAGAGCTCGAGCGCACTTGTTCGCGCGGTCGATTGGCGTCACAAGAAGGATCATGACTCGTCCTTTCGCAACTTCCTGACCAAATCGTTCTATGTTGAAACGAAGTGAGTTATGCACACGTGCCGGGGGGAGATTTCCAATTCGGCACTTGCGCCGGTGCTTACCGTTCAATTCTGGGACGCATACTCTTTCAGCTTGCGATACAGCGTCGTCTTGCCAATGCCGAGCAGGCGCGCAGCCATCATCTTGTCGCCGTTGACCTGGGCGAGCGCGCTCAAGATGGTCTGCTTCTCGAGTTCGGCGATGGGCACGATGCCGGTGCTGGGCTGGCTCATTCCCATCAAGTCCATCGGCGCGCTGTAAATCTGGGTTGGCAGGTCGCGCACTTGAAGCTCGTTGGAACTGGACATTGCGCAAGCCCGCTCCAGACAGTTCTCGAGTTCTCGGACATTGCCGGGCCAGTCGTAATTGAGCATCGCCTTGAGTGCGTCATCGGAGATGGTTTTCTCGATTCCGGTTTCACGTCCCTGGCGTTCCAGGAAATGCGCCACGAGCAGGGGAATGTCCTGGCGGCGCTCCCGCAGGGGGGGGACGCGGATGGTAAGCACGTTGAGACGGAAGTATAGATCGCGGCGGAACGTGCCCTGGGCGACGCCATGTTCGAGGTCGCGGTTGGTGGCGGCGAGAATACGAACGTTGATCGGAGTGCGTTTGACGCTTCCTACCGGGCGAATTTCCTTTTCCTGGATGGCGCGCAGGAGTTTGGCTTGCAGGTCGACGGGTAAGTCTCCGATTTCGTCGAGGAAGACGGTGCCGCCTTCGGCGATGGCCAGCAGGCCGTCTTTGGGGTGGGTAGCGCCGGTGAAGGCACCGCGCACGTGACCGAACAGCTCGCTCTCGATCAGGGTGGGGACGAGGGAGCCGCAATCGACGGGGATAAACGGTTTGTTGTGGAAGGGTCCGGAAAAGTGGATCGACTTCGCCACCAGTTCTTTGCCGGTGCCGCTCTCTCCCAGAATGAGCACGGGATGAGAACTCTGTCCGGCTTTGGCAATGATGCGATAGATCTTTTCCATCTCCGGCGCGCGCCCAATGATGTTGCCGAAGCCCTGACGCGACTTGATGGCTTCGCGCAGGACGCGGTTCTCGGTTTTCAGTTTCAGATGGCCGGCGACGCGATCCAGCAGCAGGCGCAGTTCTTCCATACTGAAGGGTTTGGTGACGTAGTCGTAGGCGCCGTCTTTCATGGCCTGCACGGCGGACTGCACCGTGCCGTAGCCGGTGACGACGATCACGAGCGCGTCCGCACGGTGTTTCTTGATGGCGTGCAAGGCTTCGAGGCCGTTTACGCCTGGCAGCCGCAGATCGAGCAAAACGGCGTCGGTGCTGTGGGTGTCGAGCAGGCGGTAGGCGTGTTCGGCCGACTCGGCTACCTGAACGTTGAAGCCGAGCGACTGCGCGACTTCGCGGCAGGCTTCGCGGACGGCGCGGTCATCGTCGACGATCAAGAGGTTTAGAAAATTAGCTCCCTCGATTTGGGGGGGTGGGCTCACCAGCGGAGCGGTGGTTAACATGGCAGGTCTCCCTTGGAATCCAGAACTTCACGAATGCGTTCAATGAGTGCGGTGCCTGAAAATGGTTTGCGAATCAACTGCGCCGAGGGCGCAGCGGATTCCGTTTGACCGTTGTGGTAGCCGGAGATCAGCAACACTCGGAGGGCAGGTTTTTGCTGGCGTAACTTATCGGCCAATTCGCGGCCGTTCATGCCTGGCATCATCCAGTCGGCGACGAGCAGGTCAACTTCTGCGGGCTGCTCAGCGAAAATCTTCAACGCACGTTTCCCGCTGGACGCTGGTAGGACGCGGTATCCGGCATTGTGGAGAATTCTTTGCATGGAGTTGCGGGCACTGGCGTGGTCATCGACCAGAAGGATGGTCTCGCCCGTGCGCAAGCTGAGGCGCGGGGCAGTGGGTTGGGTGGCGGCCTGGACCAGGGGAAGAAAGACTTCGATGCGAGTGCCGCACCCGGGTTCGCTTTGGACCTGGATGACTCCGTGCGCTTCGTCGACGATGCGGCGAACGGTTGCGAGGCCGAGACCCGTGCCGTGTCCAGGCTGCTTGGTGGTGAAGAAAGGCTCAAACAGGCGGGCGCGGGTGGAAGCATCCATGCCGCAGCCGTTGTCCTCGACGGTGACAGAGACGGCGGGTTGGCTATCACCGGGGAGGTCCGTGGCTTGCGTGCGCACGGTGATGCGTCCGCCATGGGACATCGCGTCGCGCGCGTTCAGCACCAGGTTGAGAAGTACCTGCCGCAGTTGCGCTTGATCGGCCAGTACTTTGCCGAGGCCGGCGCCGAGCACGGTGACCAGCTCAATTTGTTCCCCGACCAGGCGCCGGAGCAGGTTTTCGGTCGAGGCGACGACCTCATTGACCAGAATGGGCCGGGGCTGCGGAACCTGTTTGCGGGCGATGGCCAGCAGTTGCTGGGTCAAGGCTGCGCCCTGTTCACCCGCTATGCGCACTTCTTCCACGTGCTGGCGCAGACGGTCGCCCGGTTCCATGGCCGAGGACAGTAGATCGCAGTAGAGCAGGATGCCGGTGAGCAGGTTGTTGAAGTCGTGCGCGACTCCGCCGGCCAGCCGCCCGATGACTTCCATTTTTTCGGCTTCGCGCAGCTGTTCCTCTACGCGCCGGCGCGCGGTGGTGTCTTCGAGCATGGCGATCAGGAACTTGGGCTGGTGGTCGGCGGCGCGCACCGTCGATACGGTCAGATGACCCCAGAGGTACGAGCCATCCTTGCGGCGAAAGCGCTTGTCCAGCTCAAAGCTGTGGCGAGCACCGCACATCAGTTCGGCGATTAGAATTTCGTCCCGCTCAAAATCTCCAGGATGAAGTTCCCGCGGGTGCATGCCAACCAGTTCCTCGCGGCTGTAGCCGAGCATTCTGGAGACAGCAGGATTGCATTCGAGCATGTGTCCATCGAGGTGGCAGATGCTGATGCCGAGCGCTGCGCTTTCGAACATTGCCCGGAAGCGCAACTCGCTGTCGCGCACCGTGCGACGCAGTTCAGCTCCTGTGCGTTCGCGCAGCACCACGAGCACGAGCGGACGAATGCCGTGCTGGAAATTGCTGCAGCGCACTTCCACACGCACCTCGTCGCCATCGGCGCGCCGAACTACCTGCTCACAGGCGGGATGTTCACAGCACCGCGTCTGGCCTGCAAACAGGTCGTGGCAGAACCGGTTGGGCGGGAACACGGCCCAGACCGGCTGGCCTACCAAATTGCCTGGCCCCTGATATCGCAACAGTTCCGTGCAGGCAGGATTGGCGAGGAGGACGCGCTCATTCTCAACCAGGAGCAGACAGTCCGGGAAGGCGTCGAAAGAAGCCTGCAGCAGACCCGGTTCGATTCGCCCCAAGCCGGTGGCGATTTGCGTAGCCACGCTCATCACAGAACCGCTCCTGAGAGATCTCGCACGTCTTTCTGATCTCTCTGCGGTTGGGGTAACCGCATGCAATGCGGGTGAGAAGAACACCGCGGAATTCCAAGCTGGGAAGAAACCGGCCCATCAGCTTTCCGCGAATGAACCACCTAACCTATTTGGGAATCATTGTAGCGGAAGTGCCGTGGCTTCTAAGTGCTAGACGTCACATGGGTTTGTGACGTTTTGAGGAGTCTGGTTCAGGGGTGAGAAGGCAGGAATTGCTCAGAATGGTACACCTCCGAGCCGCCCAAATCGGAACAACATCCGGGTTACTGGAGATCCAGGTTTTGCGCCAGACGGAAGCTTAGTCGTCGCTCCGGACCAAGGACGACTTCTTTCTGAGCGGCGGCGGCAGGCCCGGCTGCGGCGGAAGTGGTCGGGCCCGCCATAGCCCCCTTGCCGTGATCAGCGCCCGCGCCACTCATGGCTGAGTTTCGCTCCTCGCGGGAACCACCCTTGGCAAACAAGCTGGAGGTTTCGATCGGAAAGGTCCTCTGGCTCACGGTCAGAGTGACGAGTGCCAGGCGGAGATAGCCCGGGTCACGTGGCCCTGTGGAGTGCCTGGCGTCGAGGACGCGCCCCGAGACGGCCGCACCGCGCGGAACCAATGTCTGTCCATCAATCACGATCGGTGCATCGAGCGTTGCCGCAAAGCTGTCTCCCGGGGTGGCCGAGGCGCTGGAAAGATCGCGTTGCAGGCAGATTGTGAGCGGCGTTCCCTCGGGCAGGCGCGTGAGCGATGGGATGAGCGAGCGGCTGGGCGAAATGCCCGCCGACTGGGGCGGGTGATCGAAGGGCAGTTTCTGGGCCTCCGATTTAGTTGTGTCCGTGGCAGGCAGCTCCGTCTGTCGGCCGCAACTCAGGGTCAAGCCAACGCACGCGATTACGGCGATCCGGCAGATAGGGAACCGCTTCCTCATTATTGTTGGGATTGGGGTCGCAACGCGGCTGCCATTCTCCGCAATGAAAACAATACACTTGCTCTCAGCGGTTAAGCCGTAATCATGTAGTTTCTGCCTGGGGGCGCCGCTGCGAGTCGAGTTTAGTTTTCTTGGTCGCGAACGAACCGATGGACGGGTGGGAACGCCCGTCGCAAGACAGCAAATCCGAACGGCAAAACAAAAAACGGAGGAAGCGGCGGGCTTCCTCCGTATTCTTCTTGGCCATCCAGGGCGACGGCGAAAACTTCCAACGCTCACCCTACGGTGATTACTTCTTTTTCGCTGGTGCCTTAGCGCCCTTCTTAGCCGCTGGGGCTTTCTTGGCAGCTTCCCTGCCGCCGATCAGAGTCAAGGAATCAGCAGCATTGAACGGGTACTGCCGCACCGAGGTTTCGGTTTGGCCCGTAGCGTTCAGAGTGACGTCCACCCGGCGATTGCTCGCCCAGATGATGGTCTTCATGTTGCGCAGGACCCGGGCCCGTTCCTCTTTCGTCAGTTCGGGGTTCTGCTCGACCGATCCCTTCACTTCGTCCGAGGTCAGGTTGTGCTCTTTGCCCAGAGCCTTGGTTTCGAGGTTGGCCTCGGGCACACCGTGCTCGATCAGGAAGCTCTTGACGCGCGCCACCCGACGCTCGGAGAGTGCCTGGTTGTAGGGCACGGAACCACGCACGTCGGCGTGTCCTTCGAGGGTCAGGTGAGCATCCGGCTTGGCCTCAAGATACTTCTTGAAGTCCGTAGCCAGCGCCTCCAGGGTTTGCTCCTGACTCTTAACCAAGCCAGCGTTGGGTTCCTTCTCCGTCGGTTTGGCAGTCACAAAATACACGCTGTGGAGCGCGAGCCGGGCTTCTAGTACTTTGTCCACAACGGGTGGCGGCGGTGGCGGCGGGTTGTTCACCGTGACGGTGCTCGCAGTCGAGGCCGTCAAGCCACGGGAGTCGGTGCAGGTTGCGTTTACTGTCGCTGGGCCTGCGGAAGCGCCGGTCGTGGTGAGGGTCGCGGAATTGCCGCTGCCCGCGATGCTGCCTGCACTGGAGGTCCAGTTGCCCACGGTAACGGTAGCGTTGTCCGGACTGGTGCACGTGCAGGTAATGGTGGAGGGTGTGCCGACTTCGACCGTTCCCGGATTCGCCGCGCAGGAAATCTGCGGCGGGTTGAGCGGCTTCACGGTGAAGTTCGAAGTGCAGCTGGCTTCGCCACCCTTCTTCACTTTGGGATCGGACACGTGGGCGGTGGCCGTGTAGCTGCCGGGGGCCGCGCCGCTGGTGTCGATCGCCGCCCCGGTCTCTTTACCTTCGATCTTGCCACCGGTGCTGGTCCAGTCGTACTTCAGTGCTTGTCCTGCGGGTAGAGCTTGTGCAGCACGTTCGCGGGCGAGAGCTTGCCGTACCCCACCGCGCTGACCAGGTCGTCGGCGCGCGAGTGGCCCATCTCGTTCGCCGCCTTGAGGAACCCGGAGGTCTTCACCACCTTGGCGAAGTTCAGGTCGAAGCGCTTGAACTCGCGCTCCAGCAGATCGCGCCCGATGTCGATGCTGCGCTCCCGCTGCTGCGCCTTGATGAAGTTGCGGATCTTCGCCTGCGCCCGGCTGGTCTTGACGAAGCTGAGCCAGTCCTTGTTGGGCCGCGCATTCGGGCTGGTGAGGATCTCCACGCTGTCGCCGTTCTTCAGCTTGTAGCGGAGGGGGACGATCTTCCCGTTCACCTTCGCGCCCACGCAGTGCGCACCGACCTCGGAGTGGACGGCGTAGGCGAGATCCACCGGCGTCGAGCCGAGCGGCAGGCTCTTCACGTCGCCCTTGGGGGTGAAGACGAACACCTCGTCCTGGAAGAGGTCGACCTTGACCGTCTCCAGGAACTCGCGCGGGTCCTTCAGGTCCTGCTGCCACTCCATCAGCTGGCGCAGCCAGGCGAACTTCTGCTCGTCCTTGCCCCCGGTCTTCCCTTCCTTGTAGGCCCAGTGCGCCGCGATTCCTTCCTCGGCGATGCGGTGCATCTCCTCGGTGCGCATCTGGATCTCGATGCGCTCGCCGGTGGGGCCGATCACGGTCGTGTGCAGCGACTGGTACATGTTCGGCTTGGGGATGGCGATGTAGTCCTTGAACCGCCCGGGCACGGGCTTCCAGAGCGAGTGGATCAGCCCCAGCGCCTCGTAGCAGGCGGGCACCGTCTTGAGGATGAGGCGGAAGGCGACCACGTCGTGCAGCTGGGTCACCGAGGAGAGCCCGTTCTTCCGCATCTTCTTCCAGATGCTGTAGACGTGCTTGGGGCGGCCGTGCACCTCCGCCTCGAGGCCCGCTTCCTTCAGCTTGCTTTGCAGGAGCTCGACGACGTCGGCGATGAACTTCTGCCGGTCCTTCTGGCTCTGCGCCAGCTGGGTCTCGACGTCTGCGTACTCCCCGGGCTTGAGGTACTTGAAGGCCAGGTCCTCGAGCTCGATCTTGATCCACTGGATTCCCAGCCGGTTCGCCAGCGGCGCATAGATGTCCAGGGTCTCCTGGGCGATGCGGTGCTGCGCCTCGGGCCGCATGTGCTCGAGCGTGCGCATGTTGTGCGTGCGGTCGGCGAGCTTGACGAGGATGACCCGGATGTCCTTGGCCATCGCCACCAGCATCTTGCGGAAGTTCTCCGCCTGCTTCTCCTCGACGCTGACCGCCTGCGAGGACTGGAAGGTGCCGAGCTTCGTCACCCCTTCCACCAGGTCGAGCACCTCCGGGCCGAACAGGTCCCGGATCTCCTCCGGCTTCGCCAGGGTGTCCTCGATGGTGTCGTGCAGCAGCCCGGCCACGATGCTGGCCTCGTCGAGCTTGAGGTCCGCGAGCAGCCCCGCCACTTCCAGCGGGTGCACGAGGTAGGGCTCCCCCGACTTGCGGATCTGCCCCTGGTGGACCTTGGCAGAGTAGACGTACGCCTTCTTGATGAGGTCCAGGTCGGCGTCCGCATGGTACGCGCTGACCTTTTCCAGGATGTCGTTGAGGCGAATCATCTGCGCGGTCTTCTGAAGAGCGTACCTCCTCAAAGAAATGCCAGCAAACCTCCAGTAACGCGCTTCGACGCGCTGTGCCACAGGCGGATTCACCCTCTGTTTCCGCAGATTGACCAGTCCGCGCAGCGGCCCGTATGCTCCCCGCCGCCATGGTGACCTGTCCGGCGTGCGGCAAGGAAAACGACGAATCCGCCTGGGAGTGCAAGCGATGCCGGGCGCCGTTGCGCGAGGAGGAGCCGCCCGCCCCCGCGGGCTCGCTCGGCGAGGTCTGTCCCCGCTGCGAGGCGTTCAACGAGCCGGGGATCCGCGTCTGCACCAACTGCGGCGCCGACCTGTACGCCCGGCCTGCAGCCGGGCACCCGGACAGGACGCCGCCCGACGCCTTCACCCCACCCTCGCAAGTCCCCGAGACTCTCTCCCAGGAGCTTCGCGCGCTCGCCATCTCGCCCGAGGAGGCTGAGGAGGCGGGCCTGACGCTCCCCCGCGACGACTCGCAGTTCGACAAGACGCCGCCCGATCCGTTCCCCGCCGTGTCGGCCCGCGCGGAAGGAGCCTTTGCGGCCGCGTTCGCACCCGATCCGGCCCCGCCAGGGCCCACCGGCCGCCGGCCGCCTCCCGCTACGCCTCCCGCGCCCCGGGAGAAGCATCCACCCCTGCCGCCGGACAAGCCGTGCACGAGCTGCGGCGCCCTCAACCCGCCCGCGGCGAAGTTCTGCTTCGACTGCGGCACGCCGTTCCCGAAGAAGGCCGCTGCGGCCGTCCAGCCTCCGCCCTCCATCCAGGTCGACGAGGCGCTGGGCGCGGAATACGAGGACGCGACGACGGAGAGCGCGCCCATCGACGTGCCGCCGCCGGCCGAGGCCGAAGCGCCGGGGGAGCCGGTGGAGGCCGAGGCGCCGGCCGGACCGGCCGCGGAGCCCGTTCCCCAGGAGGAGCCTCCTCCTTTCTCCGCCCGCCTGGTGCAGGAGGCCGGCCCCGGTCAGGGTGTCGCCTTCGCCCTCGAGCACCTGGAGAACAGCATCGGCGGATCCGCGGCGCACATCGGGTTCGGCGAGGACGTGTACGTCGCTCCGCACGCGGCCACGCTGGCGTTCGTGGACGAGCGCCTGGTGCTCAGGGACGAAGGCAGCGCGAACGGCGTCTACGTCAAGGTCCGCGAGCCGGCGGCGCTGGAGCCCGGCGATCTGTTCGTCGCCGGGGAGAGGCTCTTGCGCTACGACGGCCCCGTCGAGGTGCCTCGCGGCGCCGACGCCGATCCGCCTTTCCTCGGGGCGCCCCGGCCCCAGGGCCCGGTGGTGCGGGTGACCGAGGTGCTCGCCGGGGCCCGGACCGGCCGCACCTGCTACCGGTCGGGCCCCTCCATCACCATCGGCAGGGCCGGCTGCGACCTGAACTTTCCCGCGGATGCCCTGCTCGCCGGCAAGCACGCGGAGATCCGCATCGGCGAAGACGGCTCGGCCGTGCTCGCCGACGTGGGCGAAGGCAGCTCGGGGGTCTTCCTGCGGGTGCGCACGCAGCAGCCGATCGAGCTGCAGGCTGGCGACGTCCTCCGCATCGGCCAGCAGCAGCTCCGGGTAGAAGTCGGCTGAGAGCGGCTCAGAGGCGCTTGAGGATGGTGTCGACGACGTCGCCGTACCGCTTCGGATCGAGGCGCTTGGCGGCCGCGTACTCGGTGCGTGCGCGCTGCGGGTCGGACTTGAGGAAGAGACCGCCCAGCCGGTAGTGCGCCTCGGCGTTGCCGGGATCCGCCTCGACGGCCTGCAGGAGGAGCTCGACGGCAGGGCCGGTGTCCGACGACGAGTCGAGCTGCGAAGCCCGCCGCACCAGCTCCCTGGCGCGCGCCGCATCGCGGCCGGCGGAGGTGTCCGAGAGGGCAACCGGCACCCGGGCGCCGCGCGGCTCGCGCATCCGGACGACGGCGGCGCCGGCGATCCAAAG